>NZ_JBHIND010000010.1:0-103526 GCF_042194695.1 Bartonella sp. CM86QHHN | reverse complement strand
ATAACAGCGAATATGAAAGTGATGCTGCGTAAATGACACGCGCGGGCGCGGCGGGGGCGCCCTCCTTTAAACATCTCATTTTAAAAATTTAAATCTCTCTATAAAGGAATTGTGCTCATGCAAAAGAAGTTTGCACTCACAAATGAAACGCGTGTAATTAATAATCATACCCTTTATCGCATTAAAGCATTAAAAGACTTTTCTGATATCAAAGCAGGTACTTTAGGTGGCTTTATTGAAAAGGAAAGCAACCTCTCTCATGATGGGAATTGCTGGGTGTATGATGAGGCTTGTGTCTATGGTCATGCAAGAGTGTATGATGATGCAAAAATACGGCATTTTTCTCAAGTCTGTGGTCAAGTTTATGGCAATGCTGAAGTCTATGGAAAAGCTTTTATCTCTCAATATGCTAAAGTTTATGACCATGCTTTTGTCTATGGCAATGCTCATGTTTATGGCAATATTTATGGGTATGCTCATGTGAATGATAGTGCCCGCATTCTTGCTGATGCTCATATTTATGATCATGCGCATGTTTCTTATGATGCTACGGTTTTTAGTTATGCACGCGTTTATGGTCATGCCAAGGTTTCTGGCTTGGCTTGTATTTATAGCCATGCAAAAATTTATAATTATGCTGTTATTAATGGTCGTGCAAAGATTTATGGCAAGGTTTATGGGAATGCTTGTGTGAGTGGCTCTTGTGAGATTTATGGCTCTGTTTATGGCAATGCTAAAATCTCATATTGTGCAACAATCTGGGGGCGTGTTTATGGCAATGCAAAAATCAATAAAAAAAGCAAAGTAAGGTTGGTTCCAAAAAATTGTGAGGTGTATGAAAGAGATAATGTTGTCAATATAACTGATAAAACAGAATAAAAAGAGACATGGGGGTGTGCATTCTTTATGGTTATAAACGCATATAAAATGCATTGCTATAAACATATCATAAAAGAGAGAGTAACATAAAAAAGCCGTGTCAAATGATATGACGCGGCTTTCAAATAGCGTTTTTTATTGATTAAAATGAATCATCCACAATGGAGTAATGAATGCATATATACAAAACGTATCATATTGCAAGCGCTCTATTAGAAATATAAAAACTTATCAAAAGGAATGTAAATGTTGCATACGATTTTTACTCACTCATTTGAATGAGAGAGCCTATAAAACGCTTGTTATGGCTATCAAACGTATCAAACAAATCAAAACGCTCGGTAGCTTTAACAATCCAATCAAAAGCAAATGCATATTCAATAAATATCTGCAAAAAACGTTCTTTTTACATTTGGAAGCGTTGGTTTTTAAAAGCAGCTTTTCATAAGATAAATAAACAAACGCTTTTATAAAGTGTAAGGTTTTTAAGATTTTGCTCTGCTGTGAAAGCTAAATCTTAGTTTTCTCATAAATGAAACGTTTTTAAGAGCAAATGATAACTAAGTTATAACTGTTATAA
Source organism: Bartonella sp. CM86QHHN (assembly GCF_042194695.1). Lineage (NCBI taxonomy): Bacteria > Pseudomonadati > Pseudomonadota > Alphaproteobacteria > Hyphomicrobiales > Bartonellaceae > Bartonella > Bartonella sp. CM86QHHN. The sequence goes on along the minus strand of NZ_JBHIND010000010.1, from coordinate 102,067 downwards.
AAAAAAGTTTTAACGTTTCTTATAAAGATCTCATCTTATGTTTCAAACGTTTAAACGTGCATTTAAAGAGGTTCTCATAAGCGTATTTGTACTTTTCATTAAAACCTAATTTCTTTAAATATTAGCCGGTCCATTTTTGGAGGCATTATCTTAGAATAGAGCATTCTTTAAACATTACAGCTTTTGACTCAAAATTAAGTAAAAACCCATACCTTATGATGTTACAATGGTTTTGAAGTTTGTTTGCTTATCTTTGTCTTAATAGCTGCCCCCAAATTTGGAAAGAGCTCATTTGGTTTCGTATTTTTAAACTATAACTTTTAAAATGTTTTTAGTACCAAATCTAAAGTAGATAGTTATTCTACTGCCATGGCATTATTTGCCTCCATTTTTTTGTGGAAGCGAATAGTTCCATTCTTAAAGACTAGCCTGCAATCTATTCATTAAAAGGCTTTTCATTTCATAAGATATAGCATTTTGAATTTCATGACCTTTATTTCCTACCTCGGTAAAAAAATACCGTGGTTATAAAATCGATCTTGTCTTTAAATCCTTTTATGCAATCTTTAAAATGTTCGGTGTTATGATGATGCTGTTATGACAGCTCTCTATTTTGCGCTCGCCAATTTTGGCGAATGTTAATTTGCTCTTTTATGTGATTAACAATCCAATCTTTAAAACAAGATGTGATCTTTAAACGTATGTTATCGATATTTTCAAACGACTAAATTTAAAACAATGTGATTTGTGCTGTGATAAAAACGTATCATAAAATTTATGAACTGTTATGAATGATATCGGCTTTTCATTTCATATGAACGTTTACATGCGTTATAATATTTACATTATGATTTGCTTTTTATGGTCTATTCATACATGGCAATCTTATATAAAAAATAGTCAAATGAATCACGTATAAAAGTATGGATTCTTAAGTAGATTCTTATAAAATAATTGCAAACAACATATTGACTTTATTGTGTTTTTTATATACTATACGATGTTTATGGGGTACCAGTTGTGCATACGCTTTATAGACAAGCTCTGCAATATCAAGTTGCTTCGGCTAAAGATGATTTTGTGTCTGAGAACGCAGGCCTTACATGGAGACTGAACAGCGAAGATGTACGGGCTTGCTGCGCACATCTTGTTGATGAAATGTATAAATTTTAAAATAATAAGGGTAGAGGATATGATCAAAAATGATAAGAAATACCGTTAGTTAGTCGTTGGTGGTACAGGAATATTGGCGCCCTTTTGCCGGTCATGAGGGCTGAACAACGTGATTATCGCAGCGCGTTTTCGTTCTCATCAATCCAAAATTGAGTTATTTCAGACAAGGGCTAAATGTATATTTTGGAGATTATTATAAGCCATAGGCACAATTTTTAAAAGGGGTACCACTATGGACGGGCTTGAAATATTGCATATTATGGGGGGCATTCGCCTGCACATGCATTTTCGTGTAGGTTGAGATTGAGCGGTTGTCCTTCTTACCGAAACCTCAGCGTATTGTTCATGTTTTTGGTTCTAATGCAGAGGATAAAATAATCTCTGGATGTGCGCATCATAATAAGATTGATCCCACATCTGTAAAATTAGGTCGGAAAAGGCTATCATATGGCCGGCGGTGATCAATGAGAAAAGTGTTTATGATCATGTGATTTGTGAGAGCCGTATTGAGAAAGAGTTTGCGCAAAATCTCGATAATGACTCTGATATAAGATTGTTTTTTAAACTGCCAAGAAGTTTTAAAATAACCATTCCCATTGGTTCTTATACGTCTGATTGGGCGGTTTTTTTAGAGAGGGATGGAGAACAAAAGCTTTACTTTGTGCTGGAAACAAAAGGAACGAATAGCGATTTTGATTTGCGCCTTAAAGAAATGCTGAAGATTAAATGCGGCAAGGCGCATTTTACCGCCCTTGAGACGGGTGTGGTGTTTAACGAGGCACTGGTGATGAGTTGGCGCGATTCTAAGCGGGGGGGGGATGGTGGTAGAGAGAGTGGGGGGCTGTGGTAGGAGTGGGCGGCACGAATGACGCTGTCTTTAGTTGTGTACCACCAAGCTAATTTTGTGCTTTGCGAAATTCGCCAAGGCTTTTGGACGTACCGCGTTTACCGCGTAATAAAATCTTATGAATATCATGCAGAAGGCGCGCAGAAATGGGTGATTGCGTGTCTAGCTTCCCAATGCCGTAATTAAGTACAGCCACATAATGAGATAGCTCTTCAATATCATCAGTCGCACTGATACTTTTTTTTATTTTCAAACAATAATAGGTCAGATGGTAACGATTATGTCCTTTCTATCTGAGAAAAGAGTAGCACCGCTTGCGTATATGTACGAGTAAAAGTCAATCAACATTGGTCTGAGGTAAAAACCGCCAATTATTTCTAATACACCTAAGGATTTCATAGCTTGCTCTAACGGTTTATATAAAACCGCCCTTTTAAAAGATGGATTGGGCGGCAAATTTATTGGGATATAGGCTTTATGAATCTCTCGAACTAAGCTTTCTACTATGCAGGTCCTAAGGCGTGATTGCATATATGGTCGTATCTGTTGCTGCGTTGTGTAGGCAGAGATCCTAAACTAGGAAAGGAGGGCTGCTCTTTTAATTACAAAGGAAGAATACGGCGCGTAAGTGAAGCAAAATGTATTTTGAGGAGCAGAAGGGGTGAGGCATTTGATGTCCAGCGGGTGACGGATTAACTGGAGTATAAGTAGGCATTGCTAGGGTGGAGTTTTTAGTTAAGAATTGCACTTCGTACGCTATAAGCTCTCTGCATCCTTCATATAGGCGTTGGATCATCGCCCAATGCAACGTAAAGGGGCTGTTTTGTCTTTAGCGTTTGTTTGGCTGCTTCTATAGTGCCGCTGGCTCTATCAGCCATTATGGTGATAATTTTCTCGTCCAAAGAATAAATCAATCGATTGCGTAATAGGGTATGTGTGCCTTTTTTGACCGTGTCTTTTTTTAAAAGCAGCTGTTACCTCGTGGCAGGGTTGGGGGTGTTTATATGATCAGCCTGCCAAAGAAATGGAAGCGTTATCGCGATAGCCACCAATAGTAGTCCAGCGATAAAGGTGGCAGCAAACTGCAATGATATAAAAGAACCAAGGACGCCGACCAAAAAGCTTCCGACCGGCGTTCCAGCATAGCCTATCACTCGAAAAGCAGAATTAGCTCGCCCGAGAAGTTGCTTTGGTGTGAGGCGCTGCCTGAAGGCGGTAACACCAATAAACCATAAGCTTGCTCCAACGCCAGCGATAAAGGTGACGCCCCATACGACGACAGCACTTTTTGAAAAGGCTGGAATCAGCAGCAAGACAACCGTTCCTAAACCGTCAGTGAGAACAGCTAGGCGCACCGGTGCATAGCGTATACGCGGTGCAAATAGGGTGCCTGCCATTATTCCAAGCGCGTAGGCCGCAAACATCACGCCATATTGGCTGCTATGTAGGCCCAGATACCGACTGTCGGTAACGAAGAAGATGAATGAGGTTAGGAATGCTCCAAATACCACCGATAGAAAGAATGTGAGTAATGTAAGGGAGGTAAGATGCCGATTTGAAAAAATGAAACGAAAGCCGGCAATGATATAACGGAAAGTGATGTTTTCTTTATCAAGTGCTGGCGATGTCGGAACAGCACGGCGAGCGGTAAAAATCAATACGATAAAAAGCACGATTAAAAGGCCGAGAAATAGCAGGGTGCTATGCGCTAAAATGCTGCTTGTTATGACAGGGGCAAGAAAATAGGAGACCCCGAAATCTAAAAACAAGACAATAGAGTAGAAGGTCATCAATCGCTCTCCCTCCATGATAAGTGGTGGAATCGTCATTATATAAGCTTCGGCAGAAACGACGATGAATCCAGCAATGGTTGCATAGAAGAAAATTTGTTCGGCTGGAGTAATCTGTATCATAAGTAGTATGAACAGGACAATATGCAGTAGCATGAAGATGAAGAGAGCTGAGGTGGCAAGTTTTATTTTGTCGCAGCGATCAAGTAAAACGCCTGCAAGGATGCCGAAAATTGGCCACGCTAATGAGAAGAGACCTTGCGCCCAACTTACTCCGACTACGCCATATCCAGATTGTCTTGCTAATAGCGGGATGGCAGTGCGCAAAGCACCGCTGAGTAAGGCGAGCAGACTAACGGTTAGGCAAAAATAGCGTATGTTCTTGTTGGAAAAAAGCGTGAACATTCTGTTCTCCTTAAGATGCCACACAGGTTTCCACTGTTCCATCAAGTACGGCGGTTGTATTCAGCATGTTTGCGACATAGCCGTCCAAGATATTCCTATCTGCCTGAGGTAGAAGAAAATACATAAGGTTGGAATACCATTGCCAACCACGCTGAGTCAGCTGGAGATTGTTATCACTTTCTGCGATGAGACCTGCACCTATGAGCTGTTGTAGGTTATTGTATACGAAAGAGGGGAGTGCGGTCCAGTCAATTCTTTCTTTTTTGGCATAACCGTTATAAGGTAGCCTCATACACAAAGCCTTGGAGGCTTGTTGCTCTGCTGATACCCAATTGTAGTATACTTTGGATTTGCCTTTAAGTTGTATGTCGGTAATGTATCCGCTTCGACTGGGATTGGCTCGTGTGACGAGTGAGCCGAGAATCGACATTGCTGACGCCCCGAAGCCAACCACATAATCGTCATGATAACCATGCAAATATTTGTGATAGCGGAAATAATTAGCTGAACTCGTTTTAGCGAGCGTTAGAGGAGTGTTATTGGCAATTTTGATATAGGAATGCCCATTACACGGCGCATAGCCGCAGCTGCGCATAACGATGTCGCTAAATAAGCGAAGCATCTGTCGATGCTGTAGGCTGGATGGCTTTAGCCCTTTTTGTGCGTAAGACTTATGCAGTTGCGACGTGATAGCCAGATTGTTAATTGCATAGAGGTTGATGGTTTCAGGGTGAAGCTCGCTGGCTTGCTTCAAATCGTATAATAGTTCTTCGGCTTGCTGGCTGTGCATGCCATATAGTAGGTCTAAACCGACATGTCCAATTATCTCTTGTGACCAAGCTACGGTATTGTTGATTTGTTCACGTGTTGAGGTGAGGTTAAACAATGATCGGAAACGCTCAATGAAACTCTGTATACCGAAGCTGATCCGGTTAACGCCGATCTCACGGGCAGCATAAAGTTTATCACGTGTAACGCTCTTCGGTTCGCTTTCCAGTGTAAGCTCAGTTAAGGAAGAGAGCTCAAATTCGGCATGCAATACTTTTCCGATGTGGCGGATATTATCTGCAGACAAAAGCGACGATGTGCCGCCCCCTATATAGATGCTGCGGATGGGCCCTCTAAGCGAGCGAATGAAATTTCCTTTGTTTCTGATCTCTGTGGTAAGCGCTGACATATAAGATTCGATTTGCTTAACGTGCTTGTAGGCCCCTTTCTGAAAGGGACAGAAGGAACAGATGGTTTCACAAAAGGGAATATGCAAATAAAGAGAAATAGTATGCGCTTGTGGAATCTGCTTACTGTGCGCTAGTTTATTAAAGTCTAGGTAATCGTAAAATTCATTTGAAATAGTGCGAAATAACGGATATGTGAAGTTGTAAATCAGCTTGAGTTGATCGAATTTCACAAAAGGATGATCCACGAGTTGCATAGCTTATCTCCCCCAATTTCTTAACGCGCACTATATTATTGACGGGCGACTGGTGATCCAATTATCCGAGTGTATTACCAAAGATTTTCACGGAACATAATGAATCCTCCTTTTGTAGAAGTTATATATATTATACATATAACTCATTATATGAACAGATGAGCTTGTTTAAGAGGCAATGTAAAGATAAAAATATAAAAGAACTTTCTCTTGCAGCCTTATGGTCTGATATTGCAATTGGTATCCTGTTTTACGTGGTCGGGCTATGGATGCCTAGGGCGAGAAAAAGCAGGGTATTTTAATGGACGTGCGGGGCATCATTGTTATGTTGCTGGGACTTGGAATTTGCGTCTGGTTATGAGATATCATTAGCGCAAAAAGATGGTTTTAAAGGTAGAGATACATTTTTTAATATCCCTGTAAAACTTCGAGAAGAGATAGAGTTATCCTATTAGAAAACATATAAATATCCAGTGTGATAATATTATCGAATTACATGACATCATCACTCTTGCACGCCATTTTGATATACTACCTAAAATCTCATTGAGATTGTGCCATGTACTGGCAAACAGGGATAGATCGCGTTTTGGTATGACTGCGGCGGAGTTACGTGCCGCATTATCTTTGCTAGAATCCAATAGGATTAGGCTTAATGGGGCGCCTTTTCATGTGGGCTCTAATTTGAATTCGACTGAGTTAATAGTATCCACCTTAACTAAGGCTGGAAAGGATATTTACGCATTGAAGGATCAAAAAAGTTTTATCAGTTTAGGCGGGGATATCCGACTTCCACAGCGTTCTGCGATGCCGTGACGGTCAATGATGAATACTCTCGTAAAATTTATGAGGCATTGTCACAATTGGGTTGTGATTTACATAAGCTTACGGTAATTATTGAATCTAGGCGTATTATATCTGAAGATTATGGTTATTTATTTTCAAATATTAGCTCTATAAAAGAGCAGAATGGTACGAACTTAATTATAATCTGGGCTCTGGGGATGTGTACTCAATCTGCACAGTATCATGAGATCATAAGTCAAAGTATGTGAAAGAAACTGATACAAAATAGATTTTACGATGGTAGAAGACCGACGATAAAGGACGTTAGTTCAAAGGAAATTGATATTATTGTGTTCTCATATCCTGATTTTTTGGCTTTTTAGATATAAACAACACATCTCCTAGTGGGCTGGAGACTATCAGATGTTGGATCCCGCATGGCGCAATTAGCAAAAATTCCTATCTATTGGATTTGGTATGCTCTACTGGATTCTCAGCTCTAAATATTGTGTGCGAAGAGCAATGTCAAGCGGTGGAAATTGATATAAGTGCAGAGTTTGTACCATCCGCTCAGAACAAGGTTGATAGCTCTATTATGCAGGCGATGGTTAAGTTTCATATTGGAAATGCTGAGCGTATGTCTTATCCTGAAAATACATTTACGCATATTACGGCGGGGTGAGTATTTGTAAGCACAGCTGTAAAGGCTATTCACCATCCTAGGGTGTTTACTTCTACGTGGATAACAATAGAGTTACAAAACTTGCTTCATATTAAAAGAAAAGTTTCTTTTCTTTTAATTAAGCATTGCTACAACCAAAAGGAAATTAAATATCTCGCCTTTATTATTCTCGCCAATGTTTGCTTATATATGATTATTTGAATCGGAATTAGGTTACGTACAATATGGTATTTCTCGCTGTTTTATATAAGGAGAAGGTTCGCACCGATGTATCGCGTGCAATATCAATTTTTTCACTATGATGATAGGATAGCTTTTTGAGCGCAAAGTTCTTTTACCTTGATGGATCTTATAGTATTCTTCAAAAATATCAGTTGATAATTTTTTTTCGTGTCGTTTATGCATGGGCTGATACAATAAGAATAGGACTTGATTGTTTTTAAAGTTGGTATGTTATGGATGTAAAAAATGGTAAACAAACGAAAAGTAAGAATTTTAAACCTGTTTCTCGTTTTCTCAAAAGTTTACGTGGTGTGCACAATTGGGAACAAGTTTCACAATGGCTTGCTTTCCGTAAGGTAGAGGATATTGAATGTATTACGCCTGATCAAGCAGGGGTACCACGGGGCAAGATGATGCTTTCTAAAAAATTTACATCGGAAACATCATTGGCATTGCCTTCAGCAGTTTTTATGGCAACAATTTCAGGGGATTATCCGGAAGATGGTCATGGTTTTGAATATCCTAAAGCAGATGGTGATTTACGCCTTGAGCCTGATCTTTCTACGTTAAGCATTGTTCCATGGGAAGATGCTCCTACGGCACAGGTGATTTGTGATCTTGTGTATCAAAATGGTCAGGTTGTAGATTACACACCACGCAATGTTTTACGAACGGTGGTTCACTTTTACACAAAAATGGGTTTAAGCCCTGTTGTTTCACCAGAAATTGAGTTTTATTTGGTACAAAAAAATCCCGATCCTGATTATCCGTTAGTTCCACCGGTTGGTCGTTCTGGGCGTTCAATTGGTGGTGGACAGGGGTACTCCATTGCTGGTGTTAATGAATTTGATGATTTGATTGATGATATTTATCAATTTTCAGAGGCACAAGGATTGGAAATTGATACCCTCATTCATGAAGAAGGAGCAGGTCAGTTTGAAATTAATTTACGTCATGGTGATCCTATTGAGTTAGCGGATCAAGTTTTTATGTTTAAACGAACAATTCGTGAAGCAGCACTAAAACATAATATGTATGCAACTTTTATGGCAAAACCCATTCAAGGGCAGCCGGGTTCTGCTATGCATATTCACCAATCGGTTGTTGATAAGAAAACCGGTATGAATATTTTTACACAGGAAAATGGTGAAGAAAGTATCTGTTTTCGCCATTTTATTGGTGGATTGCAAAAACATATGCCAGGGGTACTTGTGATGCTTGCACCTTATGTGAATTCTTATCGACGTCTTGTCCCTGATAATTCGGCTCCTGTTAATTTGCGATGGGGATATGATAATCGTACTACAGCTTTTCGAGTTCCCCGTTCTGCTCCTCAAGCGCGACGTGTTGAGAATAGACTTCCTTCATCAGATGCGAATCCTTATTTAGCTCTTGCAGCTTCTTTAGCGTGTGGTCTTATTGGTTTGCAACAAAAAATTGAGCCGGATGAGCCAGCGACAAATAATGTAAACGCTGATAATATTGAGTTGCCGCGTGGACTCATTGAGGCAGTCAATTTGTTTGAACAAGATACAGTGATACGTGCTATTTTAGGGGATGTGTTTGTCAGTACTTATGCTGCAATCAAACGCCAAGAGTTTGAAACTTTTATGGAAGTAATCAGTCCGTGGGAGCGTGAATATCTCCTGCTGAATGTTTAAATTTTATGACGATGATTGATTATAATTCAATTTCTCCAGGAATTTCTTGGTATGAAGATGCTTTAAGAGAACGTCCATCGTATCCTTCTTTTTGTGAAAACAGACAGTGTGATGTGGTCATTATTGGAGGCGGATTTACGGGTCTTTCGGCTGCTTATCATTTAGCCAAAGCTGGAGTAGATGTTGTTTTATTTGAAGCATCACGTTTTGGTGACGGCGCTTCAGGGCGCAATGGTGGACAGCTGGGAACAGGGCAACGGCAATGGGTAGAAACATTAGAAAAAAAGTATGGTTTTGAGCGAAGTAAGGCTCTGTTTGATTTGGCAGAAGAAGCTAAAAAAGATATTTTATCTTTATGCGCAATGCCTAATTGTCCGTGTGATTTTATAGGAGGACAGCTTTCTGTAACCCATAAAAGGCGTGAGCTTCTCTCTTATCAACGGCATATTGAGGCGATGCAGCGTTATGGCTATCACGCGCTTACTTTTATGGATAAGGCTGAAACATTTGAGCGACTTGGATCAACTTTTTATTGTGGTGGTATTTATGATGCGGATACCGGCCATATAAATCCCTTAAAATTGGTTGTTGGATTGGCAAAAAAAGCCCAAGATGCTGGTGCTAAGCTTTATGAGAAGTCACAAGTAACGACCATAAGGCGCAAGGGAGCACATTGGAAAGTGATAACAGAAAAAGGCAGTGTAACAGCAGAGCATGTTTTACTTGCAACAAATGGGTATAAACTTGGTCTGGAGCGTTTTATTGAAAAAAATATTGTTTCTATTCGCTCTTATATTGGAGCAACGGACCCATTACCAAAGCATAGTTCAATTCTTATAGGGGGGGAATCGGTTGATGATTCCCGTTTTATGGTTCGCTATTTTCGCAAAAGCATTGATAATCGTCTCTTATTTGGTGGTGTAGAAAGTTATGATAATAAGCATCCTCTAAATTTAGATGAACGTATAAAACGGCAAATTGTTGAAATTTATCCTCAATTACATTCTATCAATTTAAGCCATCGGTGGGGAGCAACGGTTGCCATCACAGTTGAGCGCATGCCCTATGTTCGCCAACTTTTCTCAAGGATAACTTATTGTGGTGGTTATTCAGGGCATGGCGTTATGCTGGCTCCTTTCGTGGGAAAATTATACGCAGAATGGTTAACTGGAAAATATGAACGTTTTTCCTATTTCCAAGACTTAAAGATTTCATCTTTTCCGGGGGGACGCGTTTTGCGTTATCCGCTTATATTTTTAGCAATGCGTTGGTTTTCTTTATTGGATCGCCTTTAATGTAAACATTGCTTGAAATGAAGAAAATTAATGGCTTATTTAGTATCTGTCTGCTTTAATAATGAAAGCTTTTATAAGTGATATGGGATTTCATAATCGAATAGAAAAATAAACAAGTTCATGGTGCGTAAAATTATTCCAGTTTCTTCCTTTGATTGTATTGTTTTTGGTGGCAATGGTGATCTGGCGTTGCGCAAGCTTTTGCCGGCTTTGTATCATTGTCAGTGTGCTGGGCAATTCAGTGAGCCAACACGTATTATTGGGGTTTCGCGCACTTCCTTAAGTTGTGAAGAATATCAAAATTTTGTCCGCATTTCTTTAGAAAAACATATCCATCCAAAAGATCTCAATTCAACAGAACTCAATCGTTTTCTTGCACGTTTAACTTACGTTTCTGTTGATGTTACCTCAAATCGAGGGTGGGAGGATTTAGCCCTCCTTCTGTCACAAGATTCAGCGGATATTCGAGCTTTTTATTTGGCTGTTGGTTCGTCACTTTTTGCTGATATTGCGATGAAGTTGGAAAAAAATGATTTGGCGACACCACAAACACGGATTATCATTGAAAAACCAATTGGTTGCGATGTAAAAACAGCGGTTTCACTTAATGATGTATTTGCAAGCGCCTTTAATGAAGAGCAGATCTTTCGTATTGATCATTATCTTGGGAAGGAAACTGTTCAAAATTTAATGGCATTGCGGTTTGTTAATACACTTTATGAACCGCTATGGAACTCCAATTATATTGATCATGTTCAAATAACCGTTGCTGAATCTTTAGGGTTAGAAGGGCGTACAGAATATTATGAAAGCACTGGTGCTTTACGCGATATGGTTCAAAACCATATGCTACAATTACTTTGTTTGGTTGCGATGGAAATACCATTTACCAACAGTGCTAATGCTGTGCGCGATGAAAAACTTAAAGTTTTACATTCTTTAACACCGCTTGATGTCCATAATGTAGGGCAGCATACTGTACGTGGGCAGTATCTTTCTGGTCTATCAAATGGTATATCGGTAGAGTCTTATTTTGATGATCTGGGAAGAGTGAGTAAGAGTGAAACATTTGTAGCACTTAAGGTTAAGATTGATAACTGGCGTTGGGCTAATACGCCTTTTTATTTACGAACAGGTAAGCGCATGTTCACGCGAATGTCTGAAATTGTTGTGGTTTTTAAACCTATTCCTCATAATATTTTTAATGTGGATTTAGATGAAATTTTTTCTAATCGGCTTGTAATTCGTCTCCAACCTGATGAAGGTGTAAAACAATGGTTGATGATTAAGGATCCAAGTTATGGTGGTATGCGATTTCGTCATATTCCATTAGACATGAGTTTTGCTTCCGCATTTTCTGAACGTAATCCTGATGCTTATGAACGTTTATTGATGGATGTTATTCGTGGAGATCAAACACTGTTTATGCGTCGTGATGAAGTTGAGGCTGCTTGGCGTTGGATTGATCCAATCATTGAGGGATGGGAAGCAATAAAACAGCCTGTTCATGGTTATGGTGCTGGTTCATGGGGTCCTTCTGCTTCGAAGAGCCTCATGGAACGTGATGGACGTATATGGAACAATTTAGTTTAGAGCAATAAGTATGTATAGAATGAATATTGATCGTTTAGACTTTGAAACCCCTCAGACTTTAGCCTTGGCATTAGCAGATCGAGTAGCCGCAGAGCTTAGTGTATCTGTTCTTGAGCGCAAGAGAGCAGTTTTAGCGGTGTCTGGTGGTAAAACACCAGAATTGTTTTTTCATTATTTGTCAAAAGCGGATATTGATTGGCAAAAGATCATTATCACTTTGGTCGATGAACGTTTTGTCCCTACACACGATGAACGTTCAAATGAACATATGGTACGGTGTCATTTGTTACAAAATTTTGCAGAAAAAGCACGTTTTGTAGGGCTTTATCATAAAGCAATTACTGCTGAACTTGCTGCTTTTTCAGCGGCGAGTCGTGTTAATACTTTGCCTAAACCCTTTGATGTTGTTGTTTTAGGAATGGGGGAGGATGGACATACGGCTTCTTTTTTTCCTGATGCTGATCGTTTAAAGCAAGCGCTTGATTTACGAACACAAGCACTTGTTTTACCCCTTCATGCTAAGAGTGCTGTTGAGCCAAGACTCTCACTGACTTTGCCAGTTATTATGCAATCTCGTTGTATTATTCTCCATTTCGAAGGTTTTCAGAAACGCGATTGTTTTGAAGAAGCTTGTCAAGACGGGTCTGAAATAGAAATGCCTATTCGGGCAATTCTGCGTAATTCCCCTCATCTCGTTCAGGTTTATTGGTCGCCTGCAGAAAATGAAATAGGTGAATCAAAGTATGCGACACAAGGTGAATAAAACGTAATCTCTCTCAATGAATGAGGGGAAGAAACAATGAAAGGGGGAGAGAAATATGGCACTTTCCAAGACAATTGCCACAGTTACACGAAGGATTTATGAACGTTCTCGATCAACACGAGAAATTTACTTAGATCGTATTGCAAAAGCACAAGTTCATCGCCCCAAACGGAGTTTTTTAGGATGTGCCAATCAGGCTCATGGCTTTGCTGCTTGTGGTGCAATAGATAAAGAGCGTTTGAAGGGAAATATTGTTGGGAATATTGGCATTATCACGGCATATAACGATATACTTTCAGCGCACCAACCTTTTGAAAAATTTCCTCACTTAATTAAAGAGTCGGCCCGTATGGTTGGTGGTGTTGCACAGGTTGCAGGTGGTGTTCCCGCGATGTGCGATGGTGTTACGCAGGGAAATGCGGGGATGGAGCTTTCCCTTTTTTCGCGTGAAGTAATTGCAATGGCGACAGCTATAAGCTTATCACACGATGTCTTTGATGCAGCATTGTATCTTGGGGTGTGTGATAAAATTGTACCAGGTTTATTGATTGGTGCACTAACATTTGGTCATTTACCAGGAATTTTTATAGCAGCTGGTCCCATGACGAGTGGTCAAGGTAATGATGAAAAAGCGAAGATACGTCAACTTTACGCGGAAAATAAAATAGATCGCCAAACACTTCTAGCATCAGAAGCACGTTCTTATCATGGGCCAGGAACATGTACATTTTATGGAACAGCTAACTCTAATCAGGTGATACTGGAGATGATGGGGCTTCATATGCCTGGAGCTTCTTTTATTAATGCGAATACACCGTTGCGTGATGCTTTAACAAAAGAAGCTACGAAACGTGTACTTGAAATGACAGATCTTGGTGATCATTATAGTCCACTTGGTATGATCATTGATGAGCGTTCTTTTGTGAATGCCATTGTAGGATTAAATGCAACAGGAGGTTCTACCAATCATGCGATTCATTTGATTGCTATGGCTGCTGTTTGCGGTATTAAATTGACATGGCATGATATTGCAGAAATTTCATCCGTTGTGCCTCTTTTAGCGCGCATTTATCCTAACGGTTTAGCAGATATTAATCATTTTTACGCTGCGGGGGGAATGGGATTTATTATTCGCGAGCTTATCGAGGCAGGCTTGGTCCATGAAGATGTCTCTACGGTTTTTGGTAAAGATCTCAATGCTTATGCAATTGAAGCAAAGCTTTCTGCTGATGGTCATGTGGTACGTGAAGCGGCTCTTAAGGAAAGTGGTGATCATAAGGTGTTAGCGGGGTGGAGAAAGCCATTTCAGCTTGATGGTGGTCTTCGTGTTTTATCAGGAGATTTGGGAACAGCTATTATAAAAGTTTCCTCTGTTAAACCAGAGTATTGGCAGATTATAGCACCAGTCTTTGTTTTTAATGATCAAGAGGAACTACAAAAATCTTTTAAATCTGGAGTGTTGCATAATAAAGACTTTATCGCTGTCATTCGCTATCAAGGACCAAAAGCCAATGGTATGCCAGAGCTTCATAAATTAACGACCATTTTAGGCGTTTTACAAGATCGCGGTCAAAAGGTAGCATTGATAACCGATGGGCGTATGTCAGGAGCGTCAGGAAAAATTCCTGCTGCTCTCCATGTGACACCAGAAGCAGTGGATAATGGCCCCATTGCACGTTTGCAGGATGGTGACATTGTTTTCCTTGATGCTCATGAGGGTAAATTAACTCTTTTGGAGGATTTAGCAAAATTTAACGCGCGAAAAATCATACCTCCGGATCTTTCAAAAAACGAACATGGTGTTGGACGCGAACTTTTTCATGTTTTTCGTCAATCCGTTAATCGTGCAGATCAAGGGGCATCTGTTTTTATGACATGAAAAATGCAAAAATAAATAAGCTGAATCATATACAATGAAACCATATACAAGGAATTGTTACAATTTTTAGAATTTTGGTATCGGCAGATTGTGTGATCGCGCGGCGGCTTTGAGTGTATTAACCATAAGCATGGCAATTGTCATTGGTCCAACGCCTCCTGGAACAGGGGTGATCGCAGCAGCTTTTTCTTTTACGTTTTCAAAATCGACATCACCAACAAGACGTGTTTTCCCTATACCTTTTTCTGGTGCAGCAACGCGGTTAATACCGACATCAATAACAATTGCACCATCTTTTATCCAGTCTTTTTTAATCATTTGTGGGCGGCCTACAGCTGCTACTAGAATATCAGCGCTTCGACACACATCATCAAGGTCACGGGTACGACTATGGGCAATTGTCACAGTGGCATTGGCTGCTGTTAAAAGGGCAGCCATAGGTTTTCCAACAATATTAGAGCGTCCAACAACGACAGCATCAAGTCCAGATAAATCTCGTCCACAGTGTTGTTCAATCATCATCATGGCACCAGCTGGAGTGCAGGGAATAATTGCATCTTCAAGTGCATTTGCCGCGAGTTTTCCTACATTAATATAATGAAAACCATCAACATCTTTTTGGAAAGCAACGGCTTGTGTTATGCGATTTGTATTCATATGAGCAGGGAGAGGCAGCTGTACCAAAATACCATGAATTTTGGGATCAGAATTTAATGTTGCAATAAGTTGAAGGAGTTCTTTTTCTTGCGTTTCTTTGGAAACGACATGTTTGATTGAAAGAAACCCACATTCTTCGGCTTTTTTATTTTTTGAGGTGACATATACTTGACTTGCAGGATCATCTCCAACGATAATAACAGCGATACTAGGTTG
The DNA here is from genome assembly GCF_042194695.1 of Bartonella sp. CM86QHHN. Lineage (NCBI taxonomy): Bacteria > Pseudomonadati > Pseudomonadota > Alphaproteobacteria > Hyphomicrobiales > Bartonellaceae > Bartonella > Bartonella sp. CM86QHHN. The sequence continues at coordinate 86,666 of NZ_JBHIND010000010.1, read as the reverse complement.
TATATTATAGTGATGGCGGAGCTTTGCTGTTTCGGCCTTAACTTTCACAATAATCTCTTCAGCAAGTTTTTTTCCGTCGATAATATTATTCATTCAGAGATCCTTTCGGTAAGGCTGTTTGTTTTTTTTTGTAAAGCATTTTCTAATAATACGATAGAGTTTTATAGCAATATTCATATGAGAACAGTAAGAATGGTTTTATAATGTTGTGGATTTATAGTTTTGAAGACTTTTAAATAATTGCTTTATAAAGAAGCAGCAACATTGCTGTTTGAATAAATTTTGGATAAAGAACAAAAATAATGAAGATACAAAGTGGATATAGTGAATTATAGGATTATAAAAACTTTTTATGATCATTTAAGTTTGTTTTTAATCTGTTATAGGGGGATAAGTATAGAGGGATAATGTGCGCATCAGAATAATAAAATTTTTGAGCGGAGTTTTTATTACAATTATCTTTTTATTTGGAGTGGGGATTCTCGTTTTACCTTATCTTATTTCTACAGATGCGATTCGTATTCGTTTAGCGCAGGATTTAAGTGCATGGACGGGTTACAATGTGCAATTGCGTGATCCACCGCGGTTACATCTTTTTCCTTATCCTAAAGCATTTCTTTCTGGCGTTACTTTAACATCAAAAATGGATGATGTTGCGCCATTAATGGAAGCTGAATCAATAGAAGTTGATCTTTCTGTCGTCGATCTTCTTTGGGGACATATTTCTTTTTCAGAGACGCGGATTATGCGTCCTCAATTTGTTATGGAAAAGCCTGTTAAAACAATAGCAGATTTTTTTGATCGGTTTTCTCGCTCACAAGGTGCATTAGGGGTGGCAATACGTAATACGCGTGAAATATTAAAACATAATCCTGAGCATCCAGAGATAGAGCACCTTTTAAAACAACCTTTTGGACGGATTGTCATTAAAAATGGTGTTCTTGTGTATCACGATAGTTTTTCAGGAGTAGCAGAAAAAATAACAGGATTAAATGCAACTTTAGATTGGCCGGAATCAACTCAGGAAGTACGGTTACGTGCAGATGCGCGTTGGCGCGGAGAGTTTACAAAATTATCACTTGATGCTTCTCAAGCATTGCTGCTTCTTGCTGGAGGCAAAAGTCATATTAGGGCAAGTCTCAATTCTGTACGTGGGGGAATAACTTTTACAGGAAAGGCTCGATTATCTGAATATTATATTTTTGACGGAAAAGTGTCAATGCGTTCTCCTGGATGGAATCAGACATTGTCTTGGGTTGGTGGAAATCAGTTTTGGGGATATAAATTAAAAATACCCATTGTATGGGAATCTCATTTTTTAGCGCAGCCAATGCATATCCAAATGAACAATGTTACATTTACGATGGGGAAAGCCAATGCGCGAGGAGCTTTAAAACTCGATTTTCAAGATTATGTACCAAATGTCATGGGCTCTTTAGCCTTTGATAATCTAGACCTTAGCCTCTTGGGTTCAATGTTTTTTTCAGGTAAAAAGAAAAATGCCTGCTTTGACATGAGAACTTTTGATCGTATTGGCGTGGATATACGACTTTCTGCGCCACAAGCTAAAATAGGAAATATTTCACTCACAAATTTAGCTGCTGCAATACAAATAAGAGATGGTCATGGTATTTTTGATCTTGGACATGCGAATATTTTTGGTGGATCTGTGCAAAGTAATATTGAAGTTACTTCAGCTGGACAGAAAGTGCGTATTGGAGGAAATATTTCAGGTGCTTCTATTGATATGCAGGAGACTTTAGAAATCTTGGGATTTATTCCATTTATACAAAGCAAAACGAATTTTACTGCAACGGTACGAACACTTGCTGATTCTTGGCCAGAAATTTTTACGAAAATGCAGGGTGAGTTAACACTGAAGATGTCTTCTGGTCGGCTATTAGGGTATGATCTGAATGAATTACAAACAAGACTTTCAAATAAACAACAATTTCTTTTAATGAATAATGATACTTTTTCAACAACATTTGATCACTGGGATATTCAGACAAGCTTTTCAGAAGGTATGATGAAGGTAACAGAGTCATTAATGCGTACAGCAGACTTGAGCTTATCCATTCAAGGAATCATTGCAACTGCTATTGCGCAAGGGAAGGAAAATGAACTGATATTACAGGCACAACTACGCAAAAACTATAGATCAGAAACTTTATGTAAAGATGTCCAATGTCTTGCTAATAGCCTTGCATGGCCTTTTACATTTTCTCTAAGCTCTAAAGGACAAAATCATGGCGATTTTTGGGTTACAAAAGATATTAACGCAGATTGAGTATCGTTTTTCATCTGTATAATATTCTATCCTATAATGGTAATTCGTCTTTTTGCAACTTAAAATTGTCTTTTAAATTTAAATCAGAGCTCCCATTATCGGAAGATTCTCTCATTTTAAATCCGTTCGTCGTGAAGCAGTAAAAACCATCCTCACCGTCATAATAAGTGAGGTTGGTATAGATAAATGACTGAAGAGAGGAATAAAAAACCTTCTTATGGAATCTTTCAAATACAAGAGATTCATAATATCGGTGCTAATCTTATAAAAATTGCTAAAAAACATTAAAATTTTAAGGAGGATGTTGGCCAGTGCTTATTGAATCGCAGAAGAAATACCATAGCCATCTTTGGTAATTGTATGCTTCCCGTCGGCTCCAACAGAACCAATTCCCACTGTAATCAAAATAAAGGCTAAGAGGGTTGTAATCGTAATAATTGTAGCTTTTTTAGCAGACATATTTTTCCTCCACGGATGCATCAATGACTGAATGCAAAGATGAATGGTGCATTATTTAAACTTTTATGAAAGCAGAATCACTTAAGGATCTATAAGTTCCTATTATTATCTCATAAAGCTAAAAAAACTCTATAATTCTTTAATATATTATAGTTCTATAGATATAATTTTTTCTTTTTGCTATATATTTTTCTTCATTTTCTCGATGACGATAGTGAGCATTGGCAAAATTTTTATGCGCATAAATTATAAACTTAAAAGATTATTCATTCGACAGACATTGGCTTTGAATGAAGAAATAAAGATAGAGGGGGCACAAGCTTCTTATCTTATGCATGTTTTGCGTATGAAAGAAGGAGCAGAAATTTTACTTTTTAATGGACAGGATGGTGAGTGGCTTGCTAAACTTATCACTGTTAAGAAAAAATTTGTTGTGGTTCAGCTTATCCATCAAGAAAGATTACAAACGACGCATTCCAATCTTATTTATTGCTTTGCTCCACTCAAAAATGCGCGGTTGGATTATATGGTGCAGAAAGCTGTTGAAATGGGGGTATCGATTTTGCAGCCTGTTATAACGCATCATACGCAGGTTACGCGTATCAATATGGCGCGTATGGAAGCCAATGTTATTGAAGCTTCTGAACAGTGTGGAATTTTATCTCTTCCTAAATGCGTATCGGCTCTATCATTAGCAGAACTTTTAGCACAGTGGGATGAGACACAGCCTTTATTCTTTTGTGATGAAGAGCATAAATTGCATAATCCATTACCTTCTTTTAAAAAGCGTGACGTTACAACACCTGGTATTCTTATTGGACCGGAAGGTGGCTTTAGTGAAGAAGAGCGGAGCTTTTTAAAAAAACATCCTTTTGTGGTTCCAATATCACTAGGTCCGCGTATTTTACGCGCTGATACTGCCGCTGTTGCTGCTTTGGCTCTTCTTAATGCTACCGTGGGGGATTGGGCAATGGATTGAGAAATCTGTAAAATCATTCTAAACAATTTATTTAAGATGATGATACCAATTATAGGATACGGTAAGTTATGGCGCTTGATATAACTGATGAAAGTGAAATTTATAACTTAGATTCTTTGGTTAGCTATTTCCAAGGGGGGTATAAAGCAGAAGATGATTGGCGCATTGGTACAGAACATGAAAAATTTCCGTTTTATAGAGATGGTTTTCATCCTGTTCCTTATGAAGGAGAGAGGGGAATCCGAGCGCTTTTAGAGAGGATGCAAAGCGCCTTAGGATGGAAACCTATTTTAGATGAAGAGAATATTATTGGGCTCGTAGGATCAGTTGATCAGGGAGCCATTTCTTTGGAACCTGGGGGACAATTTGAATTATCTGGTGCACCATTAAAATCAGTAAGCCATACATATTACGAGTTGATGGAGCATTTAACTCTTCTCAAAAAAATTGCAGAACCATTAGGTATAGGTTTTCTAGGTCTTGGAGCTAGTCCAAAGTGGACTTTAGCTGAAACGCCGCGAATGCCTAAATCACGTTATCAGATTATGACTGATTATATGCCTAAAGTGGGGTATAATGGTCTTAATATGATGTATCGCACATCAACAGTTCAGGTTAATCTTGATTTTTCATCTGAAAGTGATATGCGGCGAAAAATGCAAGTATCCATGAAGCTACAGTCCATTGCAACGGCATTATTTGCAAGTTCACCTTTTACAGAAGGGCGCCCAAATGGCTTTTTGTCGTGGCGTTCTGAAATTTGGCGTAATACGGATAATCAGAGGACAGGCGTTCTGCCCTTTGTATTTTCTGAGCGTTTTGGTTTTGCTGATTATGTTGAATGGGCCCTTGATGTTCCAATGTATTTTGTTGTGCGTGATGGTCGTTACTATGATTGTACACACATAACGTTTCGTCAGTTTATGAATGGAGCATTAAAAGGACAAGTTGCAAATTCAATTCCAAACATGGGAGATTGGATTAATCACTTATCAACGTTATTTCCTGAAGTCCGCTTAAAAAGATTTTTAGAAATGAGGGGAGCTGATTGTGGTTCTTGGAAGCACATTTGTGCGTTGTCGGCTTTTTGGGTTGGGCTTCTTTATGATAGGGAAGCACTTAATGAGGCAGAGGCTTTGACAAAAGATTGGTGTTTTGAAGAAGTTTTAGAGTTGCGCCAACGTGTTCCTAAAGAAGGGTTAAGAACTCCTTTTCGTCAAACTATTCTTTTAGAGTTAGCACGTCAAGCTCTTGCTATTGCTCGTAAAGGCTTAAAAAATCGCAAACAGTATGATACGAATGGTTTTGATGAAACAAATTTTCTTAATCCTTTAGAAGAGGTTGTTGCAATGGGACAAACAGATGCTGAAAAATTTTTGTCCCATTACTATTCTATTTGGAATAAGTCTGTAGAACCTTTATTTTTAGAATGTGCCTATTAAATTTGAAGCAAAGATACTTCCTACTTTTTTTAAAATACATATCACCGTGGTGGTTCATTCACTCATTTGCTCTAGAGAGCATATCCTATCTTTCTTTTAACATTTCTCATAACGGAAAGGATACAATACAAAAATTTCTTGGGGAGTGTGATTTTTATACCCAATAATATCACGATATTTCCGTAATCATAATGTTTTCCCTTTGTACAAAAGATAGTTCATAAGAGATAAAGCTTATTATCAAACATTTTTTATTCACTTGGCTAAGCCTACTTATGAATAGGTCTGAAAATAATATTTTTTACTTTTCAAAGGGATAAAAAATATAATTTGCGGTTAATAGTCAATTATTATAATTCAATATACGATGCTTATATGAAAGAGTATTTTATTATACAAAAATTACGATATCAATCTTTCAGTGCGCTAAAAAGACAGTAGAAAAAATACCGATAGATCTATGTATGTATAACTCAATTTTATTTTTATAAAAAAAAGAAATACATTATGTAAATAGATAGAAATAAAGATTATTATATATATAATGAATGTGTTAATTACATCATTAAATATTGATAAATAAAAAATATTATCTTCATAGAGTTATATGAAATTATAAGCTATTCATAGATAAGAAATAACTATTTGTATGCAAAGGGGTATTATATTAAAATACTATTACTCTTGATAAAGAGGCACGAGATAAAGAGATTGAATTTGCAACGAATGAGTGTTTGAATACGCACAAAAATTCAAAAAAGAACAACATTTCTATAGCAGAATAATCTTTATCAGTATGAGCGCAACTTATTATAGGCAATTAATTATCCCCATACATTGTAAATCTACTGTAAGACTGCTTTTAATGCTTTAAACTGTACTATTCATAAAATTTATAATATTTGTAGGCTTAAAGCCTCTCATTGTAATCATATATCCTCAGTCTTTTCCATTGTTTTCATTATCTAGAAATTTGTAATCGTCTTTGTTATGCTCCACTAGGATAAGCAGCTTTAAAATGTGCTCGTCCTTCATCCGTAATGGCATCACGCCTCTGTAAATCAGTTGTTGTGTTTTCTTCTGTAGAATTCGTAAACAAATGGGATTGTTTTTCATCATGAACAGTTACAGAGATTCAACGTTTTTATAAAGATACCGTGGAAAGCATTGACCTGTATCTATTGCATCTAGATTAGGCAAATTCTTAGCTATCAATACAGAAAAAACGCTTCGTGCTCCTATGCCTGTAATTTGTATCATCCTATTTTCAACTTTTTGTCCTATCAGGACTATACGAGGCATTTGGTAAATTCCATCGTTGAGATTCCGATTATAATAAAACCACTGTTGCGTAAAAGGATGATATGAACTCTGAGTGAGGCATGCCTCTTCAAATTCAAAAACCTTTCCTCTTATTAGTTCTTGCGTAACATTATAACTCCAACTTATCTTTTTTATATCTAAAGTGACAAAATTATTTACAGCATGTGCACGTGTTGTTCGATCAGCATATGAATAGGTATCGTTAAAACGTTTTACTGCGCTATTATAAAAAGCAATCATATTATTTATATTTGCTGCTCAAGCTCCGCCCTCCAATGTTGCGACAGCTCTTGCATTAAGATGTTTCATAAGAGGTATTTCTACTCCTTTCTTATACATTTTTACCCATACGCCAGCCTCGCTTGTGACGTGCAAGCAAATGATTTTTATTGATTCAAGATAAACAGGTTTGAAATGAGAGAATCTTACGTTATTCGGAACTCTCATTTAATATGCAAAACAGTAAATTATCATTATAAATCAATTCCTTGTCTTTCAATAGGCATTGTGGCTTTCAAAGCCTTTTTTATGACTATAAAAAGAGTTTTGAAAAATAAAAAAGCTTTCATTGAGAGTAAAGAAAGAATGTATAAAAAGTATTTTCAATAAAATAATTATATTTGAAGTGCTGATCAAAGCTATTGAGAGTGCAGTCCATAAAATGAGCAGAAGTAGCTTGTTGGTGTATTTTCTAGAAAAATCATGAATGTTCGATTGTTAATTCATCCTTGCTTGGAAAGCTTGTTTCAGTTCAAATAGAAAAAGAGAGTGGTAAGGAGATTTATAGAATAAGATATGCTGTAATTATTCAGTATTAAGATGCAATGAATGTTGCTTATATTTCTCTTTTTTAACTATTTTATGAGAGTGAAAATTTAAAGAATAAAAAAATAATTTTATTTATTTTCTTTAAACAGTTATAAGTAGATAAAAAATTCTCTTTTAATCTATAAATTAAAAAAATAATGATTTTGTAAAAGCCTTGTAAGCTTTATAGGTTAATTTTAAATATCATGCATTGATTTTGAATTATGCAGATTATTTATGTCAACCATAATAATAGTGAGCATAGACAATGACATTTAATTTTTTCGTCAATTTATTTCTATTTGTTATTTTTTTATTGTTGGTTTCTCAAAGTAAGAAAATGCAATGGAGTCTTTCACTACGTGTTATGCTAGGGCTTATCCTTGGCTTGATTTTTGGAAGTATTTTACAGTTTGTTTATGGAGAGGGTGAAGGCACTTTATTGAAATCCGTTGAATGGTTTAACATTGTCGGTGAAGGCTATATTTTATTGTTGCAAATGATTGTTATGCCACTGGTTTTTGTCTCTATCGTTTCAGCGGTTGCTCATTTACATTCTGTTTATGCTGTTGGAAAGATGAGTATAATAACAATTTCAATATTGCTTTTTACAACGGCTCTTTCAGCATTGGTTGGCGTGCTTGTGGTTAATTTCTTTGGATTAACAGCAAATGGTTTGGTGCATGAAGGGCAAAATGTCTCTGCTATTCTTGAAGGTCATATTTCTCAACTTGGAGATATGAATATACCAAAGATGATTTTGTCTATGATTCCTAAAAATCCATTTGCTGAATTGAGTGGAGCTAAACGTACGTCAATTATCAGTGTTGTGATTTTTGCGTCATTTTTAGGTGCAGCGGTTCTTCTTTTAAAGAAAGATGAGCCAGAAAAAGGGGAAAACGCGCTTTTATTTATTCAAGTGGCACAAGCGTGGATTATGCGGTTAGTCCGTATTGTGATTGCTTTGACGCCTTATGGTATTTTTGCACTTATGACGAAAGTAGGAGCAATATCGCGTATTGCAGATATTTTAAATTTACTGGTTTTTATTATTGCTTCTTATGTCGGTATTATTTTAATTTTTGGAATTCATGGTGTATTGCTTGGTATTTCTGGGATTAATCCCTTTCGTTTTTTCAAAAAGGTTTTACCGGTTTTAACATTTGCTTTTAGCAGTCGTTCAAGTGCTGCAAGTATTCCTTTGAATATTGAAGCGCAAACACAGTGGATAGGTGTACCACAATCCATTGCGAGTTTTGCAGCTTCTTTTGGGGCAACAATTGGACAAAATGGTTGTGCTGGTCTTTATCCAGCGATGCTTGCGACCATGATTGCACCCTCTATGGGTATTAATCCTCTTGATCCTACTTGGATTGCTACGCTTATTGGTGTTGTAACGTTGAGTTCTATTGGTGTTGCTGGTGTGGGGGGAGGTGCTATTTTCGCTGCATTGATTGTGTTACCAATTATGGGGCTTCCTGTTACTTTGGTTGCTGTACTTATCTCTATTGAACCGCTAATTGATATGGGACGTACTGCTCTAAACGTGAGTGATTCAATGGTAGCAGGAACGGTTACCAGTCAAATATTACGGACAACAGATAAAAGTATTTTTAAAAAATAATTTTAGATCATATTTTTTTGGCTGTAAAACATCTGTAAGAGATATTTGCGCTGAACCAGGTTGGAGGGGTTTTTGTTGATTGGGATGAGGAGCCCAACCAGAGAGCCAGAGGAAAGAAAAATGTGCACGAATACGTCCATCAGGATCACTAAATCGTTGTGCATAGATTTCAGCTGCGCGGAGAAAAAAGCGTTTGGATACAGGGTGTCGTGAACGATTGATGAGTGCATTTTGCATTCCCATAGCTTTAAGATCGTGCATAAGGTCAAACATTGTATTATAACGTATTGTGATATCTTCAACGTCTGCTACAGGCAGGGCAAAGCCAACACGCTGTAAAAGAGCGCCTGCATCACGAATGTCGGCAAAAGGGTAGACCCTAGGGCTTGCTCCATCATAAATTTCACTTTCAGCTTGCAGCAGGCTTTCTCGCAATTCTCTTAATGTACCAGCTCCTGCCATAACAGCAAGAAATAAGCCATCTGGTTTAAGAGTATTTTTTATCTGGCTTAGAACACCAGGGGTATCATTGGTCAATTGTAATGAAAGAAGTGAAACAATAAGGTCACAGTAACTTTGAGGTAAATCAAGAAATTCTCGATGACGTAAATGAAATTTTTTATCATGGCTTTGATAAAGCGTATCGGTTTCAATGCGTTCTATAGAACAAACTTTTCCAGATTTCATTAAAGCTTGCGCAGCAAGGTCTGTATGGCTGTGTAAATCGAGAGCTAATGTAAAGAGGCGATCAACAGTGCTAAGGCGTTTATAGAGATCTTCTGCCATGTGAGAGAGTAAAAAGTCACATCCTTTTTTTGCTTTTTGAAAGGCACGTTTTCGGAATTGTTCAATGCGGTTATGATCAAAAATTAAAGGATGCGACATATTGTAGAACACTTTCGATCTATGAAAGAATATATTTTGAAAAGGTTCATTATTTGTGCAAGCTTTGTCAAGTTTATAATATGAAAGAAATAAATTTATAGAAGGTAAGAGTTTTTAAAGGAATTAAAATTATAAGTTGAGGAAATACAAAGGAACTTTTGTTCTGAGGGAAACTTGTAAAAGCCTAAATTTATAATGTTGTATTTTCGAGAAGCGGCGTTAAATAGCGGAGATATACTAAGTAAGTTCGTTGAACGCTTGAAAACGATGCTTTATCCACCAATTTGTCCTGGATGTAAGCAAAATGTTTCTACTTATGGTACGATTTGCTCCGAATGTTGGAAAGATCTTCAATTTATCACGAAACCTTATTGTCCTGTTATGGGGACTCCTTTTGTTTGTGATATGGGGGATGGTTTTCTTAGTGGTGAAGCACTCCGTAACTCCCATCCTTTTTCACGTGTTCGCTCAGTCATTGTTCATAAAGGGCTTGCACGAACTTTAGTAACGCGCTTAAAATATGGTGATCATATAGAATTGGCATCATTTATGGCCAATTGGATGATGTTTGCTGGACGCGAGGTTATTGATGATTGTGATGTTATTATTCCCATTCCATTGCATTTTCGTCGTTTTTGGGAGAGGCGTTATAATCAATCTGCTGAGCTTGCACGTTATATTGCAGCATCACAAAAAAAGCTTTTAAAACCGAGTTGGCTTGTTCGTTGTCGGCATACCCGTCCGCAGGTTAGTCTTTCTTCGAGAGAGAGAAAACTTAACGTAAAAAATGCTTTTAAGGTTTCGCATAAAGTTAAAAAATATCTCAAAGGATGTTCTGTTTTGCTGATTGATGATGTATTTACAACGGGTGCAACAGTTACAGCAGCAGCTGCTGCATTAAAAGATGCAGGTGCACGACAGGTTGATGTGCTAACATTTTCGCGTGTTCTCAAAGAAGATTCTATTTTTCCCTCTTCTTAAGAGGAATTTAAAATGAATATTATTAAAAAATATTGGAGGATAATACTATGAAAGAGGTAATAATTTATACACGCCCTAACTGTCCTTATTGTACAAAAGCACGTGATTTGCTTAATAAAAAAGGCGTAAAGTATACAGATATTGATGCTTCCACATCCCTTCGCCAAGAAATGGTACAGCGTGCAAATGGACGTAATACATTTCCACAAATTTTCATAGGTGATTATCACGTTGGCGGTTGTGATGATCTTTATGCTTTAGAGGCTGAGGGAAAGCTCAATTCTTTATTACAAGGCATATAATATTTGTAAATTACATATTCTTAAGACCGTTTTGCAAGAAGGAGATAGTTAACGCCCATGTCTTTTGAGCGATTCCAGCTGTCGTTTAATGGGTTATAAGTAATACCTATCTCATCAATGACAGTCAGAGCGTTTTTTGATAAGAAGTTTTTAAGTTCTAGAGGTTTTAGGAATTTTTTATAATCATGGGTTCCTTTAGGAAGCCAACGTAGAATATATTCAGCGCCTACAATAGCAAGCCCCCATGCTTTCCATGTGCGGTTGAGTGTTGAGACAAACATCAACCCTTGTGGTTTCAACATTTTTGCTGTAGCTGCTATGAAGAGATTAACGTCAGCGACATGTTCAACAACTTCCATATTAAGGATAATATCAAATTTTTCTCCTTCATTGGCAAGTACTTCTGCTGTCGTCGTGCGGTAATCAATGGAAAGGTCATTTTGAGCTGCATGGGTTTTTGCGACTTCAATATTTGTTTGTGCAGCATCAACGCCTACAACTATAGCACCAAGACGTGCCATTGGTTCAGATAACAAGCCTCCTCCACAGCCAATATCAAGAATTTTCAAATTGTGAAAGGGCGTAAGTGAAGAAGGGTCACGATTAAACTCTAAACAGATTTTTTCTCTGATGTAAGCAAGGCGTGTTGGGTTAAATTGGTGAAGAGGTCGAAATTTTCCTTGTGGATTCCACCATTCTGTAGCAATACGTGAAAAATGATCAATTTCACTTTGATCAATAGTCGTTTGTGTTTCATCGATCATGTTGCCTTCCTTTATTTTTAATGATCAGGTCAAGTAGATTTTATACAAAGTCAAGAGAAATTAATATAATCATAATGAAACTTGCACAAATGATAGATATTCGCTATGTCGAGAAAATGGTTAGTTGATACAGCATCTAATTCTCATTACTGTTTGAGATAAGAGATGTAAAGGTAAGAGTGTTATTAATGGCGCGCATTGTCATGAAATTTGGTGGAACATCTGTAGCAAACATGGAATGTATTCATAATGTTGCACGGCATGTCAAAAGAGAGGTTGATGCAGGCAATGAGGTAGCCGTTGTCGTATCTGCGATGGCTGGTAAAACAAATGAACTTGTTCAGTGGACAAGTGATGCTTCCTCTATGCATAGAGATGCTCGTGAATATGATGTTGTGGTTGCTTCTGGTGAACAGGTTACGTCAGGTTTGTTGGCTTTGACACTTCGAGAAATGGGGGTGAATGCACGTTCATGGCTTGGTTGGCAAATTCCTATTCATACAGACAATGCGCATGGCCGTGCACGTATTACTAATATTGATGGATCTTTTTTAATCGAGTGTTTTCAGGAAGGTCAGGTTGCCGTTATTGCTGGTTTTCAGGGGTTATCTCCGGATAACCGGATTTCTACCTTAGGGCGTGGGGGATCAGATACAAGTGCTGTTGCTATAGCCGCTGCTGTACAAGCTGATCGCTGTGATATTTATACGGATGTGGATGGTGTTTATACAACGGATCCACGTATAGAGCCGAAAGCGCGTCGTTTACCAAAAGTAGCTTTTGAAGAAATGCTAGAAATGGCTTCTCTTGGTGCAAAGGTTTTACAGGTTCGTTCTGTTGAATTGGCAATGGTTCATAAGGTTCGTACCTTTGTGCGTTCAAGTTTTGAGGATCCTGATGCGTTAGGCATGGAGGATCCAATGAGTTCTTCTGGAACACTTATTTGCGATGAGGATGAAATTGTGGAACAACAAAATGTTACTGGTATTGCTTTTGCTAAGGATGAAGCACAAATTTCCCTTCGTCGGCTTGCCGATCGTCCAGGGATTTCGGCAGCAATTTTTGGTCCCTTGGCTGAAGAAAGCATTAATGTTGATATGATTGTGCAAAATATTTCTGAAGATGGCTCAAAAACTGATATGACTTTTACTGTACCATCATCAGATGTAGAAAAAGCCGTTACACTTCTTGAAAAGAATCGCAAAGAAATTGGATTTGATGTTCTCCAGTTTGAAAGCGATCTCGCCAAGGTATCTGTGATTGGTATTGGAATGCGTAGCCATGCAGGTGTTGCCGCTACAGCATTTAAGGCTTTGGCTGAAAAGGGTATTAACATTCAAGCAATTACGACCTCAGAAATTAAAATTTCTATTTTGATTGATAGTGCTTACACTGAACTTGCGGTTAGAACATTACATGCTGTTTATGCACTTGATAAGGGATAAGTATTTTTTAGTTTCAACAGAGTTTCAATAACGTAAAGCTTTAATATATATTAATAATTTTTGTTAAGGATATTTATATTTTTAATTTAAATGGAATATTTAATACAGCAGGACTCTCTCATTTTAAACTTGTTCATGATGAATTTAAAATGGTCACTTATACATTACAAGAGAAAGATGTTTGGGTAAAAAACGGTTTAAGAAGGGATATAAAATATGCCGTCTATAAACGTTTTAGAGCCTATAGAGAGGGATGGAGAAGTCTTTACGATAAGCCTTAATAGAACTAAGGAACAATGCACTGCGTTTATTCAAAAGATGCATGTTACATGAGGGACAGCCCCGTCAATACAGATTTAATATTATAAATCTTAGAGAAATTAGAGCTCATTAGATTAGTGATGGAATTACCAAAATAGAATTGATGATGTATTTTCTAGAGATGTTTAGTTTGTCATCAAATGATTGTTTATGACTTTACGTATATCTTGAAAATTTAATTTTTTCCGTATTACGAGGCAATAAAAAAATATATCTCTATAGATAATATTTATGTTGCACTATAAGTTATAAAATTACTATATCTTATGCGTTTATAGCTTCTTCAGAAGTACTTTTCATAAAATCATGTAAATATAGATCAAAATTAATGATAATGTTACAGTGTGTTGCTTTTATGATTTTATTACTTAAATTTTTTTCATGTCTATTTCTCTTTTTTGAATTATGATTAAGATTTTCAAAGTTTTTGATATCTCCATATGTTCTTTAGGTTAACTTTCTTCCCTTAACTACTCTATTATAAGTATTTTCTGTATCATACTGCCAATCACACATGAAATACATTCTTTCGTTTTTTCAGTATATCGTGCTAGTTTCTTATCATGTTTACATATTTTGCAAATGGTGGTCTTTGTAAGCAAAACTCTTCTTGTGAGAAATATAGCCATATTATTTTACCCTTCTTGTATTTTATGTAGCGTTGTACAATTTGAAAGTCTCGGAAATATTGCTTTTTAAATTATCTATGAAGAGTATTTTATGATATCAAGAAATATAGAGCGAGCTCTTTAAACAAAAAGAAAATAAATATCAAATAAGAGCGGAAAAAGGGGAGAACAACGATATATATGCTCTATTTTTCCACCAATCATATGTTTTAGAATAGTCTAAATGACTAGGATTTTCTTTTTTCCCGCGAGTTAATTACGTAAACTAGAGTGCTCCCTGTGGAAGCATGCTTCAAGTTTAATTCTTTCATGGAGTGAGACAAGCGATGTGTCGATGATAAAAAACGGGAATATTTTTCCACTCCATTGTCAATCTAGTAGTGATGTTATGACGTTGTTATTCCAAATAAATCTTTTGTTTTTTGTTACCTGTATCAATATCTAATGTCAGTGCAGATGCATATTTGATGGTATATTGAGACGGATAAGGGGCCTACGAGCAACTCCTGTTTTTGTATGCCAGATAGGAATAAGGATGTTGCGTATACCTGGTGGGGTAATTTCTGAAATGGAGATAAAACCTAATTGGGTGAGATGAAGCCATAAAAGTAAAAACCAACTTCCATTTTACAATTTCCTTTTAATTCTGCTTTACAATTTTCAAAGGTATTGACAGCAATATCTTTTAAATAATGGATATTACACATTGGTTCACATTTTTGTTTATTGCGTTATTTAAATCGTATATGCCTTTCACGTAAAAAAAAACGCTATTATAGTGCCAATTTACGCGCTTGTTTTGAAGAAATATCTCTCTCCCCAAGCCCCCACATTATGGCGCCTGTGGATGGCGTAACGTAAAGTTTATTGGGGACCACCATCTCCTTTACTTAGATCAAAGGTGTCAGCTGGTCGTCATCATTTAATTTTTAGTTTTCCTGTTGAACAGCGCTTATATGGATATGATGAAGCATTCTTATTTCTTTCTTCAAATAATCCATACTTCTCCTCGGCTTGTGACGTGTAAGAGAATAGTCTTGATTGATTCATCATGTACAGATTTGAAATGAGGAAATCATACGATATTTAGACTCCATTCAAGATTTATAATGATAAATCAAATATTTTTTATCCAAAAATAATGTGCTTTTAAGAAGATAAAAATTAAAGTTATTTAGAATACCGCAATAAAATCAGTAACGAGGAGGGTGGTTTATTGAAAAAAAATAAACCATGGAATTACTTAACTGATTATTGAATTTTGCTTATTCTTATCTGTTTCGTATGATTAAACATAAGATATTGATTTATAATAATTAATTTTTTCTTTATAGTGAATAATAGTCCCGACGAAAGGCAGCTTTTCTGAAACCACGAAGCCTTTCATATTGAAACAATTAAAATCATTTTTGTGCACACCATGAGTGGAGCCGGTGCATGAGTAAAAGAATATTGAAGAAAGGAATAAAAATATCTCTTATAAGTCTTCTTAAGAGTCAAAGGTGTTGTAACATTAGAGGCTCGTAAATAGTATGATGATGTTAGTTTTCTCCTTCATAAGTGTAAAGATGAGGCGAGACAACAGCTTTTACATTAAATATCGTCCGAACCCAACAAATGAGCGAAATCGCTTTTTAAAAGTTCTGCATAAAAATGTATTTTTAGTTAGTTTGTTAGGAACTATGAGAAATTCCTTTATTGCGCTTAATATAAATAAATCCATATCCCAGACCGATAAGGGCAGATAAACCTGAGCCACAAAGGACCCCAATTTTTGCCGCATCAAGCAGAATAATATCTTTAAAAGCGAGCATTGAAACAAAAATAGACATTGTAAAGCCAATTCCTGCTAAAAAACCAATGAGTAAAACGCCTGTCCAGGTCATATGAGGGGGGAGGCGGCATAGCCCTGATTTTACAGCTATATAACTGGCAGTGATAATACCAAGAGGCTTACCGATGAAAAGACCAATGACAACACCCAAAACAATCAAGAATGATTTGTCAGAAGAAAGATCAAAGCTTGCAAAACTTACTCCTGCATTTGCGAAGGCAAAAACTGGCATGATACCGTATGCAACCCATGGATGCAATGCTTTTTGAACACGTGTTACTGGGGCAATCATGGCCCGTTGTCCTTTGCGCATCTTTTTCAATGCTGTTGAAATATGATGCAGATCTGTTTTTGTATTTTTTTCTTGAAGAATTTGCATAGCATTACTGAGCATGGTGAGTGGCGCTACAAGAGTACGGGTAGGAAGAACGGGAGTCATCATCCCTAAGATTACGCCAGCAAGCGATGGGTGAACGCCTGTTACCATTAAACCCCACCAAATGATTGCACCAGGTAAAATGTAAAGCCATGCTGATGCAAGCCCGATCCACTGAAAAAATAGTACCAAAGCAATACCCGCTCCTGCAATCATTAAACCGCTAGGATCAATGTTTGTTGAGTAGAAAAAAGCAATAATAAGAACAGCGATAATATCGTCAATAATTGCTAATGATAGAAGAATAATATGAAGATTAGAGGGAATTTTTTTCCCTAGAAGAGCAAGAATACCTAGAGCAAAGGCAATATCTGTTGCTGTTGGCACAGCCCAACCGCGGATATGTCCCTCGTTAAAATTGAAGATAAAGTAAATAATTGCAGGAACACAAACGCCCCCTATTGCAGCAACAATTGGTAAGATTGCTTGTTTAAAATCGGCAAGAGCCCCTTCATGAATTTCGCGTCGAATTTCCATTCCTGCGACGAGAAAGAAAATAGTCATAAGGGCATCATTAACCCAGAAATGTAAATCCCATGAAAGAGTGAAATGACCCAAATTAAAGCCAAGAGGTGTATGCCAAAAAGATTCATAGAAAGCAGCATATTTAGAATTGGCAAAAATAAGTGCAGAAGCAGCAGCTAATAAAAGAACAACACCACTAAGAGCTTCAATATGGAGAAAACGCTCGATAGCAGAAAGCGCTTGATTAGTGACACGAGAAGCGCGATTAGGCAGGCGATTTGAAGATAAATCAGACATGAACAACTCCAAGCATCGTCAATTTTAGATTCTATACTCTCTGTATAAATGACTTTGTATGATACCTTCTGTATCATACAAAAGAAAAAAGAGGAATAAAGTTCTTAATTTATAGACAAGATCATCATGTTTAAAGCACAAAATGTTTAACGCGACGCTTCATTTTTAATAGTGAGATGTACTTTGCTTAAAGCCTTAGATAGATCATTTTGTAGAGCAGATTCGAGATCAACTATTGCGAGACCTTTATTATCTTTTGCTTTAATTTTAACGATCAATGTTTGTGGATTTTTAGCAAATTCTCCTAAGGATTTTGAAATTTTTTCTGCTTCGTCATGATTTTTTAGCAGAATTTTTGGGGTCTGCGTCATCATTAGATAGAAATCGTCATAAAGTTCCTTTTTTAGATCATGTTGGCTGTCATTAAGATTTTGCGCAAGATAAGAAAAAAGCTTATCAATGAAACCTGCATCCGTATATTGTATATCAATTTCATTGATGCCAAGGTCTTGAGACGCAGCAATCATTATATTTTTCTGACCAGAAAAAAGCTTTTCATCAACATCAATAACCTTAGCCGAGATGTTCCCAGATCCAACGTTTTTCATATTGAAAGACATTGTATCAAGAAAGAGCATACGTTTTTTTTCATCGTAAGAAATATCAATTTTTCCTGAAACATTAAAGCGCTCAAAGTTCAGGTTTTTGAAGAACTCTAAGTCTTTTTCATTCATTTTTTTAGGTAAAACGGAAAGGTTATTGAGAGAAAGAAAAAGCTTTTTAGGGATAGGTTGTTTCCACAAACTTGGTTTGAATTGGAATGATTCGAGCGTTGCTTTCAACTGCGGTATATCAACGGTGATATTATCAACTTTGGCATCCGCTGAGGTAATGGCGAGCAGTATGTTTAGAAGAAGACCATTTTGTGCTACTTTTTCAGCGATTTTATTATTCTCTTTTCTTGCATTAAGATAAGCTTTGATTAATTTTTCAGGAGTTTGCTCAAGCGGTTTCATCTTTAAACCAGATGTTTTAAACTGCCCAAGGAAGAAAGAGCTGTTTTTTTCTGCTTCTTCAAAAATATCGACACTTATATTATTCAAAGAAATGGGGCCAGTAACGGTTTTACCTTGATTGAGAGCATTGTTTTTTCCAAAAATGATAGAGTAGGCATAGTTGATGTCGATATCATGGGCTTTTATTGTATTACTTTTAGCCATAAGTTGCATCTGTTTGGCACCATTTGCTACGACCGTTTTAAGATCCATATTTTTGATACTAACTGAATGGATATGGTTATTTCTAAAATCAGAAAGCTGGAAATTCTTGATTTCAACCGTTTCTGTTCGGTTATTTTTATTTTCTATAGAAAGTTGTATATTGGGAGCAATAATTGAGGAAAGCTCAATACGCATCATTGACTGTAAAAGACGTGATGTTATCGTTCTATCTTTTTCTTTTAAGGATACATTCCGAAGAGAAATTTGGGGAATTTGCACATGAATATTATTATACTTTAAATCAACATTATAAAATGTAAAAGTTCCGGGAATAAAGGAAAGAGGAGGACGGGCAGAAATGGCACCAATTTTAAGTGATGTACCAGCTGGAACAGGTATTGTCACATTCTTCAAATTGATTTTACCTAGAATGCTTACTTCAGATGTTTCGGCTTTTATGGAATGACGGGCTATTTCTTTTCTTACAAAACTGTCAAGATAGGGTTTTGCAATATAAAATCCACCAACAATTATAATTGCCAAGATAGCAACAAATCCAATAATGCAAGTGAGCCAATATCTGAGGTTACTTTGATACCCACTATTAAGATTGACCATTCTTTCTTCTTTCATTTTTATCACTCTTTGAATTGAGAGTGAAGATAAATTCTTTTAAGCAACGACAAAGGTTTAAATATAGCGTGTACCAGTTTCAACAATTATCTACTCTCTATATTAGAGTTATTCTCATCTTTTTTGCAATATAGCTTTATCAACTTTTATCAATTTTCTTTGGGTTCAGCACTTTATAGAAAAGCACGCATAATAAGGAGAGGCAAGTTTATGCGCATCATAATTTTTTATCACTTTAAAATTATCCTAAAATATTTCGATGTCTGCTTTTATCTTGCTGCTGTTTATAGGAATATTTAAAACATAAAAAATATGTTCTTGTTCATTATAATTTAATGGGGAGAGGTAAGTGTTATGACAGAAAATCAAATAATGGCTTTTTCGATCATTGGTCTCATGATGGTTGTTTTTATTTGGGATCGATTTCGTTATGATCTTGTTGCTATTTGTACTTTATTAATAGCTTGTGCCCTTGGTCTTGTCAGTCCGAAGGAAGCTTTTAGCGGTTTTAGTAATGATATCGTTATTATCGTGGGGAGTGTGTTTGTTGTCAGTACGGCTGTATCTCGCTCTGGTATAATGGAATTTATTATTCAACGGATATGGCCAGACGTGAAATCGGTGCGTCTTCAATTAGCGTTTTTGGTTCTTTCTGTTGTCGTATTATCAATGTTTGTTAAAAACATTGGTGCTTTGGCGATTATGCTTCCGATAGCTTTTCAGTTTGCACGTCGTTCTCAGGTTTCTCCTTCTGTCTTTTTGATGCCCATGGCCTTTGGTTCTTTGTTGGGGGGGCTTATGACACAGATAGGAACATCTCCCAATGTTGTTATTTCAGCGATGCAAGAACGTTTAGCAGGAACACCTTTTACTATGTTTGATTTTACACCAGTTGGTGCGGTTGTTGCGACGGCTGGTGTTGTATATTTGGTTCTTTTTTATTGGCTTTTGCCTGTGCGTGTGCGTTCAGGTGTATCATTTGATGATGCCATTGATATTCGTAATTATGTTGCAGAAGTGCATATTCCAATAAATTCACCGATTGTGGGAAAAAATATTGTTGATTTGGTTAAGCCATCAAGTGGTGATGTTATGGTGATTCAAATCATCAGAAACAAAGTATCTATTTCACCGTTACCAGATTTTGTTTTGTCTGAAAATGATATTATTTTGCTGGAAGGATCACATACAGGGTTAGATAGCGTGATGAATTCTGCTCGTTTAGAGTTTTCTAAGGGGCGAACTATTGTTGCAGGTGATAAGGACAGTGATATTGATATTATTGAAGCAGTCATTACCCATAATTCACCTCTTATCGGTATTAGTGCGAAAGAGTTTTCCTTATTTGATCGCTATAATGTAAATTTGCTTGCGTTAAGTCGTCAACATGAAAGGGTGCGGGGAAGACTTGATGATATTATTTTCCATCTTGGAGATGTGATTGTTTTGCAAGGACAGGATGCAGTTATTCCAAATTTATTAAGAGAATTGAAATGCTTGCCCCTAGCAAAACGAAATATTGTGTTTGGAAATTTACGACATGGTTTCATCTCTTTAGCTGTTTTATTTATAGCAATTATTTTTACAGCTTTTCATATTGTTCCAGTTGCTTTTTCTTTCTTTTCTGCTGCTGCTGCAATGGTGATCTTTCGTGTTTTGCCCGCGCGTGATCTGTATCAGGCATTAGATGGCTCAATATTAGTGCTATTAGCGGCTCTTATTCCAGTGAGTGAAGCGTTAGAGAAAACAGGATGTACGGATCTCATTGGTCAATGGCTGAGCCAATTGGCAATATTTTTCCCGCCATCCGGTGCTTTAGCGCTTATGTTGGTGACAGCTATGTTGGTTACGCCATTTTTGAATAATGCAGCAACAGTGATGATGGTAGCACCAATTGCGTCAAGTTTTGCTCATTCCCTTCATTATAAGCCTGAAGCTTTTTTGATGGCTGTTGCAATTGGTGCGGGCTGTGAGTTTCTTACACCTATTGGACATCAAAGTAATATGCTCGTGATGGCGCCAGGAGGATATCGTTTTAGTGATTATCCACGTTTAGGTGCTCCATTGGCGGTGTTGATCGTTATTATTGCTGTTCCAATGCTTATGTGGGTTTGGCCTTTACAATAGGATATTTTTAGAAACTTTAAGAATCAATTATAAAAGGTTGTTAATCGTATGAAGATAAGTTGAAGGGATATACTTTATATAAAGAGCTTTAACTGAAGATTTGGAATTATACCACACTGTAATCATGGCGCTTCGGTATTTTTGATACAGATAAAAATTTATCTATTTGGTTTTAGTAGATATTCATGGAAATTTACTGTTTATTCAAGTTTTTTCAAGAATTGGTTTTTCTATTATAATTGTATAATCCAATACAACCAACGATTGCGGTTGAAGACTTTAAAAGATTATTCCTCTATATAATGGAGAGAAAGTTCGCTTGAGATGATAGGCAATCATGATAAATATTAAGGCAGTGAATTTTTCATAATATGTAAAAGCTGTAATGTGAACAAACAGGGTGCTTACATCATTTTCGATTAAGACTGTTGCAAAAATCTGATTGAATTGGCTACATGTTGATTTAAAATAAATAAACGAGCAATTTAAAGATTTTTAGTTAATTAGGGCTACCATCTTTATCCATTTATGCGTAAAAGCACAGGTGAAGTAACTTTTTTCAAGGTATGATATATGTCGTATGATAGTTTTATTGCTGAAGTGAATGCAGAATTTCGTCAGGAAAAGGCGCTTGCTTTTTGGAGACGGTATGGTTTTTCAATTATTGGAGCGGCTGTTCTTTTTATATTCATGATAGTTGCTTATCAAGTTTATCATCATACACAAATAAAGAAAGCTGGTTATATTGGTGATGTATTTGTAAAGAGTCTTGATCTTGCGGATACACGTGATTTTGATAAAGCGATAAAGCAATTAGAAACTGTTAAAACCTCTCATTTTGGGGGGTATCCTTTTCTTGCTCGTTTACGTGAGGCTTCTTTACTCATGGAGAAAGGTGATATTATTAAGTCAGTGGAGATCTTTGATTCTGTTGCAGCGGATGAGAAAGCACCGCAGATTTTGCAGAAAGTTGCAAAAATTCGGGCGGCTTATATTCTGGTTGATACAGGGACATTAGCTGATGTTGAAAAGCGCATCAAAGATATGGCAAGTGATACCGATCCTATGCGTATGTCTGCAAGAGAAGCTTTAGGCTTAGCTGCTTATAAGGCGGATAAAATGGATGAGGCGGTTTATTATTTTAAGAAAATTTCTGAAGAAGGTTCTTTGGGTTTAAAAATAACAGATCGGGCTCGAATGATGCTTGAGCTTATACAAGCTGAGGGCAAAGCAAATAAGGAATAAATCGATGAGCCTTACCATTGCTATCGTTGGTCGTCCCAATGTTGGGAAGTCAACACTATTTAATCGTTTGGTTGGGCAAAAATTGGCTTTGGTTGATGATAAGCCTGGTGTAACACGTGATCGGCGTATTCATGCGGCAAAACTTCAAGATCTACGTTTTGATGTGATTGATACGGCTGGGCTGGAAGAAGCAGGTGATCATACACTTGAGGGGCGTATGCGTTCTCATACAAAAGTTGCAATTGATGAAGCGGATCTTATTTTATTTGTATTTGATGCAAAGAGCGGAATAACACCAAGTGATTTAAATTTTTCTTCATTGGTTCGCAAATCAGGAAAGCCAATTGTGCTTGTTGCCAATAAGTCTGAGTCAAGAGCGGCAACAGGAGGAGAGTATGAGGCGTGGTCATTAGGTTTGGGAGAGCCATGCCCAATATCGGCTGAACATGGTTTGGGACTTAGTGATCTGCGTGATGCAATTATAGATGCTGTTGGGTCAGAGCATGTTTTTGGCAACAACAAAGAAGAAGATAGAATGATACAACCTGCATCTGTTGGTGATGATGTAAAGGATTTGGAAGAAGAGGAGCTTATTTACGATGAAAGTAAGCCCATTAGGATTGCAATTGCGGGGCGTCCCAATACAGGAAAATCCACTCTTATCAATAGTATGTTGAAACAAGAGCGATTGTTAACAGGACCAGAAGCAGGACTCACGCGTGATTCTATTTCTGTAGATTGGGAATGGCGTGGTCGTCATATTAAACTTTTTGATACTGCAGGTTTACGTCGAAAGTCAAGAATTCAAGAAAAATTAGAAAAACTATCTGTTGCAGATACTTTGCGTGCTATTCGTTTTGCAGAAGTGGTGGTCATTGTTTTTGATGCAACGATACCTTTTGAAAAGCAGGATTTACAAATTGCTGATCTTGTGATTCGTGAAGGGCGTGTTCCAGTTATTGCTTTCAATAAGTGGGACCTTATTGAAAACAGTCAGACCACATTGATTGATTTGCATGAAAAATGTGCGCGATTTCTTCCTCAAGTTCGTGGTTTGAGAGCTGTTCCTTTATCAGGACAATATGGTCAAGGGATTGATAAACTGATGGAAAATGTCATGATGATGCACCGTGTATGGAATCGTCGCATTTCGACGGCTAAATTGAACCAATGGCTTGGAACTGTTGTGGCACATCATCCACCTCCTGCGGTTTCTGGACGTCGACTTAAGGTTAAATACATCACACAGGTTAAGACACGTCCTCCTGGATTTATGATTTCCTGCTCGCGCCCCAAAAGTATGCCTCAGTCGTATTTGCGTTATCTTGTCAATGGGTTACGTGAAACATTTGATATGTCTGGTATACCCGTTCGCATATCATTACGAGCCTCTGATAATCCTTTTGCGACACGTTCCAAGAAGAAATGATAACTCTTTAATTTTTTAAGTGAATGAAATCTATACTTAAGAATCTTAAAAATAAGTTTTTTCAATGATCTTTCTTTTCATAAAAGAAAAAGTTTTATTTGCTAAAGTTTTAATTTTATTGATAATCATTTATCATGAGCGCTATTGAATAGAGTTCTCTCATCTTGATAAAGATCATTTATTTGCATGTCATGAGAAGAGTTTAATAGGGAGTATTTAAGAAAGAGTACATAATCCTCTTAATGGGTTATTTAAGTGCAAGAATAGATGCAATATGAGGGTAGGGGAATATAATTATGATGCTTGTTTGAAAAGCAGCATTAGATTATCGTTTCATAAAAATAAAGCTTATGAATAAGCGCTTTTGCTTACGATAGTTTGTCTGAATAAAAAGCAAAAATATTTGCTGAATCTACGGATATTCAATTGTAAAGAGCGAAATTCATAAAAGTGGATTAAAATTGTATAAAGTAGTATGGTAATCGTATTTAAATTTTATTGTGTTCTATTGGCTTAATCTATTTGAAATTTTGGATTTATTAATATCTTGTATTTAAAGGACCTTCTCTTAATACCCTCAAGCTCATTTCGTGATGAGGCCTGTAATGGCGTATATAAAATACTTTGCGAATAGGATCATATAGAAACCATTGATTATTTCATTTTCATAAAATAAAAAGTGCAAGTTTATTCAAATAAAAGGAGAAAACCAACGCTCTCATACTGTTTTTAGCTTTCTATGTTCTCTTTCAAAACTAGGACTGATATAACATTGGGAGTCGGAAAATAAGATGGTATTGGTTTACACCTTTTGTTAAGTGTAAAAATGGTTGTTCTATGAGTTTTATATTATTCACGTGAACTTTTCGTTATACATTCACGGGTGCTGTCGTGAAATCGGTTTAGGTGCTTGGAATATCTTTTTAAGAAAGCATGTAAATTGAAAAATACGTTATTTCTGCAATAAAATTTATACGATAACTTGTGATAGATTTCTTTTAGTATCTTGACGAATAAATTCGGGAACAATATGATGCACACGGTTTTATGAAATGTATTCTTACGTTGCTTTTTAATTAAGGAGCCAATGATGGCGATGGGCGAGAAACCCGTTATGAGCCGTAAGGAGGCTGAAGAGGAAAAGCAAGGAGAGTGTCTTCATTCAGAGGATTTGGAATGTCGTAGTAGGAACTTAAGCGTAGCTTTAGTGCACAAGCAAGCATTAAAGAAGCGGGAGCATAGGAATAAGCGGGAAAAATCACAAGGAAGGATGGCAGGTGCAATTAAGCTTTCCAGTGAGTTTCTGGCAAGTATTATAGTTGGTATTGTTTTGGGGTTGGGGTTTGATAAGTTAGCAGGTTCATGGCCTTGGGGATTGGTATTTTTTCTCTTCTTTGGATTTGCTGCTAGTGTATTGAGTATTCTTCGGTCTGTGGGGTATGTTTCCTCCAGTCAATTAGGAAAAAAAGGCGTATTGCGCCAAGATAAACAAAATAAAGGGGCCAATGAGAGGTCCGATAAATGAGGTTGAAGTGACAGCGCACGCTCCAGATCCTATTCATCAGTTTGAGGTTTTAAGGCTGATTAAGATTTCCATAGGAAATATGGATTTATCGTTTACAAATGTATCATTGTTTACAGTTCTCACGGTTGTTGTAACTTCTATTTTTCTCTTTATTTCATCATCGAGTCGTGGATTGGTTCCAACGCGGATGCAGTCTCTTTCGGAAATGGCATATGAATTTGTAGCATCGACTCTGCGGGAATCATCTGGTGTGCAGGGAATGCAGTTTTTTCCTTTAGTTTTTTCTCTGTTTACTTTTATTTTGGTTGCTAACTTTATTGGTCTCTTTCCTTATTTTTATACGGTTACGTCTCAAATCATGATCACGTTTTCGTTAGCAATGGTGGTAATTTTGACGGTGATTGGTTATGGCTTTTATAAGCATGGGGTCAGTTTTTTGAAACTGTTCGTTCCCAGTGGAGTTCCTGTTGTGGTTTTACCTCTGGTGACAATGATTGAGGTTATTTCTTTTCTCTCCCGTCCAATTAGTCTTTCTCTTCGTCTTTTTGCGAATATGCTTGCTGGTCATATTACGCTTAAAGTGTTTTCTGGGTTTGTTGTTTCAATGATTGGGGTAGGAATCGTAGGTGTGGGTGGTTCGATTTTACCGCTTATTATGACTGTAGCAATTACTGCTCTTGAGTTTTTGGTCGCATTTCTTCAGGCTTACGTCTTTACGGTTTTAACTTGTATGTATCTTAATGATGCAATTCATCCAGGACATTAATAGAACTGGCGGTTTTCCGTCGAATAATGCAATTTCGCTTTAAAGGAGAATAACATGGAAATGGTGCTTGCAGCAAAATATATTGGCGCTGGTCTTGCTTGCTTTGGTATGGCTGGAACAGCTTTAGGACTTGGTAATATTTTTGGTAGCTATCTTTCTGGTGCATTACGAAATCCATCAGCAGCAGATAGTCAGTTTGGACGTCTCGTCTTTGGTTTTGCTGTAACAGAAGCTTTGGGAATTTTTTCATTGCTCATTGCTTTATTACTTCTTTTTGGGGTTTAATCATCATCAAAAGGGTATATCTGTTCTTGCATGAGGAAAGATTTACCCTTTTAGGCTCTTAACTAGAGAGATGCCAGAGAGCTGTTTGTCAGTTATCATCGGTTATAGAGGGCTTTAATAAGCTATTTAAAGGATGAAAGAAGATGTTTGTTTCAAGCGCTTATGCACAGAACACTGAAACGTCGATAGAACATATTAAAAAGGTGGCAGAGCATGCAAATCGTGTGTTTCCGCCTTTTGATTTTGTGCATTTTGGTTCGCATTTTTTCTGGTTGGCAATTTCTTTCGGACTGTTTTATCTTTTTATCTCCCGTGTAATTGTACCACGTATTGGCGGTGTTATTGAAACACGGCGAGATCGAATCGCATCTGATTTAGATCAGGCAATGCGCATGAAGCAAGAAGCAGACATTGTCGTTGAAACTTATGAGCGGAAATTAGCAGAAGCGCGTTTGAACGCGCAGGCTATAGCGCAGGTAGCTAGTGAAGAATTAAAAGAAAAGGCAGAGCTTGAACGGAAAGAAATTGAAGAGAGTCTAGAGAAAAAACTCGCAGATGCTGAAAAACAGATAGCAAAAATTCGGGATAAAGCGATGCAAAATGTTGGTTCTATCGCTGAAGAAGTAGCTCTTGAAATTGTGAAAAAATTGATTGACGTTGATATCAGCAAAGAGGCTGTTCGTTCAGTTGTTAAAACTGCGGATTATTGAGGAAGACAAAGATGACTGATACTTTTTGGGCATTTGTTGGGTTAGTTCTTTTTTTGGCTCTTTTAGTCTATTTCCAAATTCCACAGAGGGTTATACACCATCTTGATGCGCGCGCGAAACGTATCAAAGATGAACTGGATGAGGCTCTGCGTCTTCGTGAAGAGGCACAGGAAATATTGGCTGAATATCAACGCAAACATGCAGAAGCAGAAAAAGATGCGCAAGAAATTATTGCAGCAGCAAAGCATGAAGTTGAATCTGTTATTGCTGAGGCCCGTGCAAAAGCAGAAGAATATGTAAAAAACCGCAATAAATTGGCAGAACAAAAAATTGCCCAAGCAGAAGCGGATGCAATACGCATGGTTTCTTCATCGGCGATTGATTTGGCAATTTCTACAGCACGTACCCTTATTGCAAGGGAAATAGATTCTAACAAGGCAGATGAACTTATCAAAGAGTCTCTTGGGAAAGAATCATTTATCAAAATGAAAACATATCTTAATTAATGATATTTGAGAGATAAAGAACAGTCTCTTTGGTTGCATGATTTTCTCAATATTAATTCATAAAAGTCATAAAAAAGAAAAAATTATCTTCATTGTTTTTATCAGTTAATAGGGTATTTTGATTTTAAATGACAAGTTTTGAGAAGTCTGCAACCGATTGTGTAACAATGTGAGTGCGTTTGAGAAGAGCAAGACGGTTAGCACGAACATCAGTTTTTTTATCATTCACCAATACTTTTTCAAAAAATATATCAATCAATTTTCCAAGTGGCGCTAGCACACTGAGTGCAAATGATAAATTTGTTGCATTGATGGGAGCAAGAACCTTTCTTTCTACTTCACAGATTGCATGATAGAGCTGCTTTTCTTCTTTCTCGACAAAGAGCTCAGGATTAATTTCATTCGCTATTGTTGTGCTTTTTTGAAATTCATTTTCAAGAATATTGGCAGTACGTTTTACAGAGGCTACAAAGTTCATTCCATCGTGGGTATTGATGAAAGCGATAAGCGATTCGACACGACGTGCAACCAATAAAAAATCATCAGAATCTTTATTTAAAACGGCTTCAAGGGCATCGTAACGAGCGCCTTCCTCTTTTAGATAGATTTTCAAACGGTCATGAAAAAAGAATAACAGATCTGATAAAATATATTCTGTTTTTTCTGGAAGCAGATTCTGCAATTGTGAATTTTTTCTTTGAGAGATTTCATATTTATTTTTTTGTTGTAAGAAAAGATTCGTTGCTAACTGGAACAGCGGCATAAGATTGATTTTCCAATCTCGCGAAAGTACAAGCCTAATAATTCCCAATGCTGCTCGTCTTAACGCATAGGGATCTTTTGAGCCCGTTGGTTTTTCATTAATGAGCCAAAAGCCAACGAGCATGTCAATTTTGTCGGCGAGCATAACGGTTATAGCAAGTGGTTCTTGTGGAAGACGATCTGTTGGTCCTTGAGGTTTATAATGGTCTTCGATTGCTACAGCTACGCGAGGATCTTCCCCTTGAAGAAGGGCGTATTTTTGCCCCATAACACCTTGTAGTTCAGGAAATTCTCCGACAATTTCTGTTTGCAAATCAGCTTTTGCAAGGATGGCTGCACGTTTTGCTAAAAGAGGATCTGTTTGTATCAAAGGGGCAATTTCTTGTGCGAGTGTAGCAATGCGTTCTACTCTTTTACCTTGTGTACCTAATTTAGCATGAAAGGTTACATTCAAATGATCAAGTCGCGCCATTCTTTGATCGAGAGGTTTTTTTATATCAAGCTCAAATTTTTTTATAGAAGATTCCAATTGTTGAAGATCAGGCAAATCATGCTGATCGGTTTGCCAAAAATGAAGTGCATCAGAAAGACGGGCACGGACAACCTTACTATTTCCTTTCGAAATTTCTTTGCCTTCATCATTTGCAAGAATATTAGAAACGAGAATAAAATGATGAGAAAGTTTTACTTTTTCTCCTTGTTTGCGGGTGACAAAACATTTTTGATTGGCTCGAATGGTCAAGCGAATAATTTCTGGAGGAATATCAAGGAATGATTTGTCAAAATCACCCATCAGGATAACAGGCCATTCAACAAGACCAGCAACTTCTTCTAGGAGGGGATTATCTTGAACCAGTTCTAAACCGTTTGCAAAGCAGAGATTTTGGGCATCAGCTAAAATAATATTCTTTCGTCTTTCGGCATCCAGAATGACTTTATGGGTTTCAAGTTGAGTAACATAGTCATCAAAGCGGCGCACTTGAAATGGCTCTCCATCACTTAAGAAACGATGACCATAAGTTAAATTATTGCTTTTAAGAGAACCAATTGTAAACGGAATAACATGTGTTTCACCAATTTCTGGTCCGAAGATGCAAAGAATGTTTTGTAAAGGTCTAATCCACTTCAAAGTACCACTTTGTGCTGAATCTTTTCCCCAACGCATAGATTTCGGCCACGGAAAGTTGCGGATAATATCCGGTAAAATATCGGCAATAATTTCTTCTGCAGCTCGACCTTTTTTAACAATTTTAGCAATATAAAAATGACCTTTTTTATCATCATGTCCAATATGCGCTTCAGAAACATCATTTAATCCTGTTGCACGTAGAAAACCATCAATTACATGCTGTGGTGATTTTATACTGGGACCTTTGCGTTCTTCATGGACATCTTTGGAGCGTGTGGAAAGTCCGCGTATGTCCAATGTTAGCCGACGAGGTGTCCAATATTCACGAGCAGCTTCATAGATCAATCCAGCATTCACAAGTTGATCTGTAACAGATTTCTTAAGATCAGCAGCAGCTTTTCGTTGCATACGTGCGGGGATTTCTTCACTGAAGAGTTCAAGAAGAAGATCAGACATTAGGCTTCTCCAGTATATATTTGTCCAGCTTCTGTGAGTAAGAAGGCTTCCCCACAACGGCGCGCGAGATTACGAACGCGAAGAATGTAATTTTGTCGTTCGGTTACAGAAATAACGCCACGTGCTTGCAAAAGATTAAAGATATGGCTCGCTTTAATACATTGATCATAGGCAGGAAAAACACAGCGATGGAATACATTTTCTTTATTTGGTTTTCCAGCATCAAGAAGTGCGCTGCATTCGCGTTCTGCATCGATAAAGTGCTGATGGAGCAGTTTTGTATCAGCAAATTCGAAGTTATAATATGAGTATTCCTGTTCTGCCTGTAAAAAAATATCTCTATAACTTATTTTGTTTTCTCCCTCCAAACCATTAAAGTTAAGGTCATAGACGTTATCAACCCCTTGGATATACATCGCTAGACGCTCAAGACCGTATGTGAGTTCCCCTGAAACTGGAGCGCATTCAATGCCGCACACTTGTTGAAAATAAGTAAATTGAGAGACTTCCATTCCATCGCACCAACATTCCCATCCAAGCCCCCAAGCACCAAGAGTGGGACTTTCCCAATCATCTTCAACAAAGCGAATATCATGCAGTTTTGTATCAAGCCCGATAGCTTGTAGCGACTTTATATAAAGTTCTTGTAGATTGAGCGGAGAGGGTTTGAGAAGCACTTGGAATTGATAATAGTGTTGTAAACGATTTGGATTCTTACCATATCGGCCATCTGTTGGACGTCGAGAGGGTTGGACATAAGCAACTTTCCAAGGGCGTGGTCCTAGAGAGCGTAATGTTGTTGCTGGATGAAAAGTCCCAGCTCCGACTTCCATATCGTAAGGTTGCAAAATTGCACACCCATAGTGTGCCCAATAATTTTGCAAAGTTAATATTAGTCCCTGAAAAGAACGTTTGGGGTTAAGATGTTCAGGCAGTTTCACGCTTTATACTCTTTATATTGGACTAAACAAAAAACCAAAGTAATTTTAGTTCTCTATTTATTATTCATGTGGTTTATGGTTAAGCATCGTTTATTGCAAACCAAATTTCAACTTTTCTTGAATTTGTTCAGAATTTTCTGGTTTTCCGTCAATTGCGTGGTTCCATTGAAAGATTGCTTCACGTTTACGCCCAACTTTCCAATAGGCATCCCCTAAATGATCATTTAGTGTTGGGTCCTCAGGTTGTAATCTGACAGCATTTTCTAATATTTGCACTGCTTTATTATATTCTTTTAGTTTATAATAAGCCCACCCTAAAGAATCGAGAATATGACTGTTGTGAGCTTGTAAAGCAGAGGCTTTTTGTAGCATACGGAGCGATTCTTCAAGCTTCTCACCACGTTCCACAAGGGAATAGGCTAAATAATTAAGAACTTGCGGTTGATTTGGGAAAAATTCAAGTGATTTTCGCAAGTCAAGTTCTGCTTTTGGCCATTGCTTTAAACGTTCAAAAGCAATACCACGCTGATAAAAGAGTTTCCAATCGTCCTGCTGAAAGTTTTTTATCTTTGTAATAGCGTAGTCTAGAGTTTTAATGGCCTCAAGAAATTTATTGTCCTGCATATAAAAAGCAACGAGCGTTATCAAAATATTACGATCATTGGGAAATTTTTTATTTAACAATGTGAGTAATTTTATTGCTTCTTTGTAATTGTTGTTATTGGCAAGAAGGAATGCAAGATGAAGTTGTCCATCTTTATAATAAGGAGATTTAGGGGATAAAGCGCGATAAAGTTTAATTGCTTGATGTGGATCGTTCAATTTAGCAGAAATGTGTGCGAGCTGAAAAAGTGTTGCGTCATTTTGAGGGTATAAGGCGAAAGATAATTGCTTAAAAATACGTGCAATTCGCCCTGAGTTTTTGTAGTTGAGGGCTGTTCCAAAATTATATAATACCTCGGCTGCTCCTTGTTGAGGTGTTTTAATAACTCTCTCTAAGAAAGAATTTTTTTCAATTTTTTCTTGAAAGTTTTTAAGGACTTCTCGACCTGACAACATTTGTTCGCCATGCTGGATTGTTTGAAGAGCTTGGTTGCGCATATTATGGCGCAATTGGAATGAGGCATAGGCTATGATAATACGCTCATAAGTATTAGGAGCGATAAGAGTTCCCTGTTTGTTACTCAGTGCTTTAATGAAATATTTTTTTGCATCCTTTGGCCGTTCTGCAAGGTCGCTCATAAGTGCTAGATGATAAGATATAAAAAGATCATACCAGACAGGACCTTTGAGTTTCTTAAGATCATCGATTGCCTGAGATTTTTGTCCAGATCCAAATGTAATCCAAGCGCCGATGAGTTCAGGTATTGGATTATTGGACGTAGGAAGTTCCTTTAATTTCAGAAGAGCCTTGGCATTCTTATAATCTTTTTTGATGAGACTTTCTACTGACAAAGTTAAGGAAACAAAGGGAGTTATAACATCGTTCTCTTTGAGTTTTTGGGCTTGTTGGACAGCTTCTTTAAAGTTTCCGACCGAGAGCATAGCTTCAAGGAGCTCTTTTTGTGTTTCAATGTTATCAGGTTGATAAACCAGTGCTTGTTTAAAATAATTGATAGCAAGTTCTGTTTTATTTTCATGATTTGCAACCCGTCCAGCTAAATAAGCACCTGTAAATGAGCTTGTATGAGTTGCTGCACTTATTTTACTGTAGGTGAGGGATGGCATCAGCATGATACCCACGATAAAGAGGGCAAAAAGTCGAGATACCGTTGCAGAGCACATGGAGCTAATCCTTTTCAAGATAATCAATTGATGGTGTTGTTTATAGATCATATCTCATTACTTTGTTGAGAAATACTGCGATTCTTGCAAAGAATTCAGTTTACGCGCGCAATACAAAATTCAACAGTCTCAACGAGAGCATTATAAGCAAGATTTTCATTCATGGGAACAAGAGCATCAATTGCATATTTTCCATAGATGCGTGCTTGTTCTATTGTATCTGTGATACTATCATACTTTTCCATTAAGTGTTGCGCGTGTGCGAAGGATTCATCATTATTATTGCCATCTTCAAGCGCTTTTTTCCAGAAATCTTTTTCTACCATATTCCCACGCTCATATGCGAGAATAACAGGCATTGTGATTTTTCCTTCTCTAAAATCATCCCCTATATTTTTTCCTAAGTTTTGAGCACTACCGCTATAGTCAAGTGCATCATCAATTAATTGGAAAGCTAAACCTAAGGATGTTCCATATTCACGTAATGAAGAACGCTCTTTATTTCCATAGCCAGCAATAATGGGTCCTACTTCAGCGGCTGCTGAAAAAAGTGCTGCTGTTTTTGCATCGATGATTTTGAGATATTCTGAAGGGCTGGTTTTTATATTTTTTGCGGCAGAAAGTTGCATAACTTCTCCTTCAGCAATAATTGCAGCAGCGTTGGCTAGGACAGAGAGCGCTTCTATGGAACCGACATCGACCATCATTTTAAAGGCCTGGCCCAATAGGAAATCACCAACAAGTACACTTGCTTGATTCCCCCAAATCATCCGTGCTGTAGATTTTCCACGTCGTAAATTACTTTCGTCAATCACATCATCGTGTAGCAATGTTGCTGTATGCATAAATTCAACAGCTGTTGCGAGTTTTATATGCCCGTCACTTTGATAACCGAACATATGAGCAGAAGCGAGCGTAATCATTGGGCGTAATCGCTTTCCACCTGATGAAATAAGATGGTTAGAAATTTCAGGGATCATCTCAACCTCTGATTTTGCCATAGAGAGAATAAATTGATTTACGCAATCCATATCTTTTTGAGTAAGATTGACAAGAGGTTGAAGAGAAATTTGATTATTTCTTATTTGTTTTGGTTTGATAGCTGCACTCAATGTGTTTACTCCTAGAGTATTGCAATGGACATATATAAAATTTACTTTATTCATTAGCATAAAGGGGGTTTGGTTTTGACTCAAGCTTTTGATGTCGTTTAAAAGTGTTAGCTTGGAATGTTATTGGCAAGAAATGTTCTTTAGCGAGTGTAATCTTATTGTTATAAAATAATAAAAAATTTAAAATAGCAGCTGAATGGCAAAAATGCAGTTTATAAAGGTGAGCATTAGGCTTTTAAATGGATAAAGCAGCGAATCAGAGTGGTGAAACAATTGACAGTTTTCACCGCGGGAAATTTTATTTGGTTCAACCCCATAAATATGGTCATCGTTCTGGAATGGATGCGATGTTATTAGCTAGTTTGGTTCCAAGTGATTTAAAGGGCAAGGTTGTTGATTTAGGTGCTGGTGCTGGAGCTGCAGGGTTAGCTGTTGCTTCGCGTTGTCTGAAAGTTCATGTTACCTTAGTTGAACGTTCGGCTTTTATGATATCTTATGCTCAAAAAACGCTTATGCTAAAACAAAATAAACAATTTGCTAGCCGAATTTGTTTGCTAGAAGCAGATGTTACCTTCAAAGGGAATGCCCGTATAAAAGCAGGTTTGATAGATAATAGCTTTGATTTTGCGATTATGAATCCACCTTTTAATAATCCCACTGATCGCAAGACACCTGATCAACAAAAATCTGAAGCACATGTTATGCCTGAAGCGATGTTTGATAATTGGTTGCGGAGTGCAGCAGCGATTGTCAAGCCAGGTGGATACTTAGGGCTCATTGCACGACCACAATCACTAGTAGATATTTTGCGTGCTTTAGAAGGGCGCTTTGGTGGTATTTGTATCGTTCCTGTGCATGCACGTGCAAAGACAGCAGCAATTCGTCTTTTATTTTACGCAAAACGAGGAAGCAGAGCAGCTTTATCTATTTTACCGGCATTGGTTATACATGAAGGTAATGACCATACTTTTTCACCCCGAGTTGATGCAATTAATAATGGATATATAAGCTTGTGGGAACTTTTCTAATAGTATCTTGTGTTTTTTAGTTTATTATTTAAAGTCTACACTTTGTTGTTAGGGAGGTTTGACTTTGGATGAAATTATATTTCTGGTTGTAATGTGGGGATTGATTGGCGTTTTTGGATGGTATCGCGTTCTTCCTTTTTGTTGTCCTTGCCTATTTAATTGTTCTTAATTTATAAGGAGATTTTGTTTTGATGGATTTTATTAAAAGTTTTATTCCACGCCGTTTTTCTTCCGATAAACTTGAAATTCCTGTGGTGCGCCTTCAAGGAGCAATTATGGATTCATCAGCATCTATATCTCGTACCCTTTCCCTCAGTAGGTGTGCAAATCTTTTAGAGAAGGCTTTCGCACACAAAAAGTCACCGGTTGTTGCACTTATTATTAATTCTCCTGGTGGTTCACCTGTACAATCGCGTTTTATCTTCAAGCGCATTCGTGACTTGGCAGAAGAAAAAAATAAAAAGGTTCTTGTGTTTATTGAAGATATTGCAGCATCTGGTGGTTATATGATTGCTTGTGCAGGGGATGAAATTTTTGCAGATCCTTCTTCAATTGTTGGTTCCATTGGAGTGGTTTCAGCTTCCTTTGGTTTTCCGGAACTTTTGAAGAAAATTGGTATCGAACGGCGTGTATACACAGCAGGAAAGAACAAAGTTACATTAGATCCATTTCAGCCAGAAAAAAAGGCGGATATTGAGCATTTGAAATCTCTCCAACTTGAAGTGCATCAAACTTTTATCGATTTGGTTAAAGAACGGCGTGCTGAAAAATTATCAGATGATTCGAATCTCTTTACAGGAATGTTTTGGAGTGGAAAACAAAGCGTTGGGCTTGGTCTGGTTGATGGATTGAATGATGTACGTTCTGTTATTAAGGAGCGCTTTGGTAATGATGCAAAACTTCGACTTATTATGCCTCCAAAAAGTTTTTTAGGACCTAAAACGCCTTCAGGAGTGACGGCACATACGGTTTATACAGTCGTTGATAGTGCATTGATGGCAGCAGAAGAGCGAGCTCTTTGGCAGCGTTATGGTTTGTGATGGAAAGGATCATTCAAGCCAGAGAGATTTTTATCTAAAAACAGATACTAGAAGAAAAAAGGCTTGAAATGATACGAATGAGAACATGTCGTTTATTTTGTATGAGAACTCTTTATATTTATTGTTTTTCAGAAAACGATTAAGAATATTCCAAGCAGTTTATAGGGCTCGTGCTAAAAGTATGGGTAAAAGGGGGAAATTTTTAAAAGAACCCTATGTAAGTGAATATTACGTCATATGATATCAAATGTACAAACTTCGTTCCAAAGACATTCCTATTTATTTACACCTATTAAATTGAATTTAGCTCTACATGTTGTGGGGCAACGTGCTGATGGGTATCATTTAATAGAAAGTTTGGTTTATTTTAGTCTTAGCGGTGATTGTCTACACTATGCACCTTGTGAAAATAATCAGTTTGTTTTGACGGGGTCGTTTGCAAAAGGGCTTGTTTCTCATTTAGACAATTTGGTTATTCGCGCAAGGGACTTTATGCATAAGACTTTTCCGGAATGTGCTCAACCTGCTTTTTTTCGGCTTGTAAAAACATTACCTGTTGCTTCAGGCATTGGTGGTGGCTCAGGTGATGCAGCTGGGGTTATCAGCATGTTGCGTCGGCAGTGGAATCTTGATTGCTCTTACGAAGAATTAGCAAAAATGAGCTTAGTTCTTGGTGCTGATGTTCCCATGTGCCTTTGTGCATTAGAGTATCAGCAGCCGCTTTTGGTTAAAGGAATTGGTCAAGAGATGATACGACTAAAAGAAGCTTGTTCATTAGCAATGGTATTGGTTAATCATGGACAAGAGATTTCAACACAAGCTGTTTTTAAAGCGTTAGAGAAGCGTCATAATCCTTCTTTAAAAATTAATACAGACGCTTTAAAGAGTGTTGATTCATTAGTTGAAGTTTTACAAGAAACGCGTAATGATCTTTTTTCTCCTGCATTAAAAATAGCACCTCAGTTAGCTGAAGTGTTATCTATATTAGATGAATGTGGGGCTCTTTTTTCCCGTATGTCTGGAACGGGAGCAACTTGCTTTGGCATTTTTAAAAATAAACAAACGGCGCAACAAGCAGCTCTTTTTATCAAATCAATGTACCCAAATTGGTTTGTAAAACCTATCATGACTTTAGGAAATATTTGATAAATAAATATAAAAGCTTTTATTTTATCATGATTTTATTATACATAATAAAAGAGGGTAACCAAAGAAATGTGTTTTTTTATTTTTTGTGCAAGAATTCGTGGAATGTTTGAAGAGCCATTTAAAACTGTAATGCTTGCAAAAAATGATCAGGCTACAGAAATAGATGTATGTTTGTTGTATTTGTGATGTATCAAAGATGTTTAATTTGCCGCTTCAACCAAATTTTTCGTGCGAATTGGATTTGCAAAAACAGGGTTTTTTTCATATAGCAGGTGTTGATGAAGTAGGACGGGGGCCTCTCGCTGGACCTGTGGTAACAGCAGCCGTTATCTTGGATAGAGATCGTATTCCTAATGGGTTAAATGATTCAAAAAAACTTTCTTTTTTCCAACGAAATAGACTTTATCATGAAATTTTACAAAGTGCATTAGCGGTTTCAGTCGCCAGTCTTTGTGCTCGTACAATTGATCAATCTAATATTAGAAAAGCAACGTTAGAAGCAATGCGTCGCTGTATTATAGGATTAGCCATTCCAGCCCACTATGTCCTTGTTGATGGGCGTGATATTCCTTCTGAGTTGTCCTGTCCTGCAATGGCATTGATTAAGGGCGATCAGCGTTCAGTTTCAATTGCAGCCGCATCTATTATTGCGAAAGTAACGCGTGATCGGATGATGGAATGTACAGGACAAGTTTATAAAGGGTATGGTTTAGAGAAGCATGTAGGTTATGCAACGCTAGCGCATCGTACAGCTCTTGATAAATATGGACCAGTTATAGGATTACATCGTTATAGTTTTGCACCACTAAAAGAGTGTAAAAAAGGTAATTAAAATCAGTGATTTACTACAAGAGTAAAGGGTTTTATAATTCATTGATTCTATTATGTTTTTTGAGTGTCTATCCCTAACCTTTTTGAAGCTTTTTATCACTTATTCCTATCTATTTTTTCCAGATATAGAATCAGATATTTCTAACATGGGCTTAACTCTTATTTGTTATTAACCGTATAGCAATGATATACGACAAGGGGCGGTAATGGCAATTGTGAGTTTTAAATATAAGGGCTTAAAATTATTTTATACAACAGGTTCCACAAAAGCTATTTGACCAGATCACTTAAAAAATTACGCGTTATCTTAACGGCTTTAACAAGTGCTACTACGCCTGAAATGTTGAGAGCGCCTGCCTTTAAAATACACCCTCTTAAAGGTGAACTTACAGGGTACTATTCTATATGGATGAATGGAAATTGGCGTGTTACTTTTCGCTTTATAGGAACAGATGTGGAGCTTGTTGATTATCAAGATTACTATTGATGAGAGGAATGAAAAAAATGACGCATAACCCCGCACATCCGAGTGAAGTTCTGAAAGTAGCTTTCTTAGAAGAAATGGGGATAACAATACAAAAATTAGCTGATCATCTCCATATGACAAGAGCTTCTTTATCAAGAGTGATTAACGGACATGCTTCTATAAGTACCGAGCTTGCTATTAAATTAGAATTAGCTGGTTTTAGTAAAGCAAAATTTTGGTTGGATATGCAAACAAACTATAATTTATGGCAAACAAAGCAACAGGCACAACCACCTATTTCTCTTCTTGTTTTTGATACACCTCAAACGCCGCTTTGATTTCGTTAATAATTTTGATGGTGCTTTGGTTTGTTTTTTTAGCTGCCGCCCATTGCTCTAACTTTTTTGTAGCTTTTTGATTGCTTCTATTGCAAGTCGTTTTCTATCGGCTGTTTTGGTACAAAGGGATGCCATTTTATCTTCGGTCCAGCCAAAAAGCGCTTTCATTTGTGAAACCGTAGCACCAGCATTGGCAGCACGTTTTGCTGCTAATTTTCGCAATCGGTGCGCTGATTTTTTAATACCCGCCGCATTACATGCTTCACGAAAGAGGTTGCCAAAACTTTCTTTGACAAGCTTATTTCCACCTTTACCACAAATGAATGTTTGATCACCTATGGGACCAATTTTAAGGGTTTCCTCTAGTTCTGGTAAAATAGGAAGAAAAACATCTGTTTTAAATTGGCTCTTTTCTGTTTTGAGATAAATGATATTATCTTTGACGTCTTTCCAGCCGATACGAACGGCATCACCACGACGCAAGCCTGTATAAAGAAGAACAT
The DNA here is from genome assembly GCF_042194695.1 of Bartonella sp. CM86QHHN. NCBI lineage: Bacteria > Pseudomonadati > Pseudomonadota > Alphaproteobacteria > Hyphomicrobiales > Bartonellaceae > Bartonella > Bartonella sp. CM86QHHN. The sequence continues at coordinate 47,397 of NZ_JBHIND010000010.1, read as the reverse complement.
CAATCCAGACGCGTTCATGTGTACCATGTGACCAATGGTGATAATATTTGTCTATGTCCTCTTCTAGCCATGGCAGTAATCCCCCACTGTTTAAAGATTTTGGTGCTTTTATATTAAAGGCAGGATTTCTATTTAAAAGGGCATTATCAACCGCCCAATTAAAGAGATCGTTTAAAGAGGTCAAAAAATATTTTGCCGCTGCGAGAGTAGCTCGCCTTCTGTCTACGGCGTCAAGGATGTGGTGTTTTTCTATGCTTTTATGTGCACGATCAGCAATATTTTTAGAAACATTGTTCAGAATTCGATATTTAACTTTTTAGTAGATTCTAATTGATTATGCCATTGCATGCTTTGTAAATACTGATGCAATAACCAATCGAAAGAGCCTTTTGTAAGTCTGTTTATTTTCTTGGAGATGCCATTTTGCGCTTGTTTAATAGCCAGCGTATATTTGCTCTGATGGAAATCAATGGACTGTCATAAATTTTAGCTTTTCCACTAATAAATGTACCACCGAAAACTTGTGCATCCCCAAAAACTTTGGCATAACCATAGACTTTTGCATCATCACTTATTCAGCAATTGCCATCATGACTTAGATTGTCTTCTTTTTGTATAAAAGCGCCAAGATCACCTGCCTTTACATCTCCAAAGTCTCTCAAATCACGGATGCAGTAAAGTGTAATGTATCCACCAACCTCAATTGTTTCATTAGTCAGTTCATATTTCTTTTCCTTGATTTGCGCAGAATTCACCCGTAGCGTGAATCATGCATCACTTAAAAGTTATTAGGAATGGGTAGGGGGCTGGGAGGCATATGGGCACTCCCATTTTTTAAAAATATGCAAATTTATTTTTTTAGATGTGCTTAATTTCATATTTCCAATCAGGCAACGGAATGAGAGCTAATGCGAGTTGTCCTCTATGACACATGCATACATTAGCTTCAAAACAGGTGATTGCAACGCGCTTTTTGTTTAAAAAAATTTGATATAATTTGTTTATTGCACAAGAATTATCCTTGAGAGTTGTATTTTGATAATCTTCAAAAAGGCGATCATAATCTTTTGTGTTTTCAAATTTCTTCGTTTTTCAGAGGCAATTCCAAGTTCAGGCATATGCCATATATTCAATATCAATGTTGTTTACAACTTTCTCTAATTGTCTTTTTGAAAATCCGTATTTTCTGCTTATTGGATTTTTACGAATATCATACAAAAGTTTAATATTATTTTTGATAAGTTGATTGAAATAGTCCTCAAAGGATTTTCTTTCATAGCCAATGGTAAAAAACAAAAGCTCTCATCTTTAGCAGGCTGTATGATAATATGTTTGATGTTACACACGTTTATTTCCTTAGTAAATAGGTGGGGGCTCTATGAGCGCCTCTTTCCAAAAGGATAAATCCTCCAGTGATTATCACAGCGTTGTGGAGCAAACAGGGGTTAAAGCTGGTGATGGCGGTTTTGATATCACTGTTAAAGATAAAACAACTTTGACCGGAGGTATTATTGAAAGCACAGCCTCGGCAGAAAAAACAGCCTGACCACAGGAAGCATTAGCACCAGTGATATCAGCAACAGTGCGCATGCTCAAGCCAGCAGCCAAGGGTTTAGTCTTTCTGGGAATGACACGATAAAGAACATTGCCAAAAATGTTTTAAATCACGGCAAAGCCAAGGATGGAGCAGAAGGGGAAACCAAATCTGCTATCAGTGATGGGAGTATCATCCTTACTGATATAACTGGACAGACGGCGATGGGGCAAGATGCTGGACAAATCATTGGCTCTCTCAACCGTAACACCGCAGCAGCCCACCAAGCAGTAGGACAGCTAGATGTCGCACCGCTTGAGGGGGTAGTGCATAATCGCGTAGATATGATCAATGATTTATCGGATGAAGGATTGGGATACTTTGATAAAATTTATAAAATCGCCTATGTCAAAAAATATCCTGAGGGTGAGGTTGAGCATGATGAAAATGGCAATGTCCTCTATGCAACAGATAAAAATGGAAACTATATAAAAGACAGCTATGGAAGAAAAATACCTCTGTATCACTATTTAACACCAGAAGAAGAAAAACATTTACAAAAAGGTTCTGATGGCAAGGTTCATATGTTTTACAATGGTATTTTACCTCACCAGATGATGCTGCGCGTTATACTGTCCAGTTTGCTGACAATGATCATGGTCCCCTTTATTTTACATACTTCCCAGAAGCTGAAGACTGGGAAGTGGAAGTAGGGATAGCGATTTTTCAGAAGTTTCTGGAAGGTAGATTTTTTTTTGGATTGACCAATTCAACCAAGAAATTCCAGGATATAATGTATCTTTATGGCAATACAGGATTGCATGATGATGCCCATAGTCGTGGTACCATAACAGCAGGAAATGGATCATATAATTTAGTAAAGCATGGTGTTCTCGGTATAGCAAAGGAAACAATGGTTAATTTCTTTGGTCCAGCTTATAATACTCAAGACATGGCAGATACGTTATATATCTTAAAGGATGGCAAGCAAACCACTGTCGGCTTGGAAAACCATACAGATGATTTTGTTGGTGTAGTATTTGGTGGAAATCCCGCTACTTTTTACCAGAGACCCTTTGGTAGTAACGCAGTTAAAGAGGCAAAGAAAGTACTATTTAGTTATCCCAGCCCTCATGTTTGTTATGCAAATGCGGATCGAGCATGTAGACATGATTATGGTTCATCTCACCGTATACAAATTGATTCAATTAATTCATGGAGCAAAAAATGAAACAAACCTTAAAATTATTAAGTGCGATAACTCTATTGAGTATAGCTGGGTGCCAGTTTACTAAAACTCCCTCATCTTCTATAGGGGCATGGGAGAAGCCAGGAGCAGATTTTACAGAGGTAGCAAAAGCATTATTAGAATGTGGTATGCCAACTCCTTATGATAAGGATCCAGAAAGCAGAAAGCTCAGCTACAATGCAAATGCAACCATTGATGCTTGCATGCTTCAAGCAGGATTTCGCTATAAATATGATGTGGGGGGAGGCTGGTGTGGAAATCATAAAGCCGAAAACTTGCCCATTTGTCGTCCAGGTGCTATCATATCACAGCGCAGTGTCAAGAAGCGCTTAAACAGCCCTTATTGTAAAAAATATAAAAATGCACCTGAATGCAAACCTTAAGTCTTTCTTGTGATGATCAACAATCCGCCATCCTTGCCTTCGCTTGGAATGGCGGGATTATTTCCTCAACCAATCATCTCAATATTGTTCACCGTTGTTTTAATGAAGCGATGACAGAAAATATCAACAGGCTTATGAGCTTTTTATCGTAAATAAATCCATTAAAAGAGGGGAATAATGAAGAAAATCTTAAAACTGTTGAGTTGTATAGCTCTGTTAAGTATCACTGGATGTGTTAACTCAATTCCCTCACTTTCTCCAGCATTATGGAGAAATAAAATACTTTTAGAATGTGGAGTACCGGACCTTAATAAGGTTGTGGCGCTAGATTTAAATCAATTCGCCAGTATTGAAATGTGTATGGCGTAATCAGGTTTTCGTCCTAGCTTTACAATACAAGATTGGTGTGAAAATCATAAATCAGACAACCTTCCCATTTGTCGTCCAGGTGCTGTCATGCCTCAGCGAAGTATTGAGAGACGCTTAAATAGCCCTTATTGTAAAAAGCATTCAGAACAACTTGAATGCAAACCTTAGGTCTTGCTTCAGCAGAGAAAGCCTTGTCCGTCCTTACGAAAATTTCGCTTGTAACGTGCAAGCAAGTGATTTTAATTAATACAACATGGAACAGATTTTAAATGATAGAATCCTACAGAATTAGTTTTTTCATTCAACATGAAAACAATAAGTTATCTTTATAAATCAATGTGATGTAGCAGGATGAAGATGTTTATGCAAAGAATCTAAAAGTTTTTTTGCGAGTGTTTGAATAATTTCTTTGTTTTTCTGAATTTTAGATACAAAATACTATTGCTAAAGTACTAAAAGTAGATCATGCTGGTAAATAGATGAAACTTTGATGGCGCTTGGTTTTAAAAAAGGCAATATTTGATTTCACTGTTCGCGCTGGTATTGATTTTGCAATAACAGATAATAGTTTATTGTATGCAAAATACTGTTATTTAGATTTTGGTAAAAGAAATTTATAAAGAATATTATCATTAACAGTTATGCGAAACTTTAATGAAAATGAATCCAACTTTAATACACATAATTTTAGTGTGATTTAGTTTACAAATTCTTATTGAATGCAGAATTAAAAGTTTAAGAAGCCTTATTTGCAAAAATTCTTTATTTTTTTGTGAGTGTGTCATTTTTGCTACAGATATTTCAGAAAAGATGCTCTATATGAATTTCATTTTGGATATTTGGAGAGATTTTATGAATACAAAACGTTTAATAACAGCGTCTATTTTTTCTTTAATTTCAGCGTCTACAGCACTAGCTGCTGATGTTATGATTCCTCATCAGCCAGCATCATCGACTGCTTCTACCATTGTTGCACCTACTTTTTCATGGACAGGTCTTTATTTAGGTGTCCAAGCTGGTGGTTTTTCGAGCAAAGCTGATATGGCTCTTGTTGGTCAAGAAAAGAGTTTACCACTGGATAAAGAGTTCTCTCCTAAACTTTCAGGTTTTGCAGGTGGTTTTTATGCAGGTTCTAATATTGATCTCGGTGACAACTTTATTTTTGGTATCGATACGGATTTAATGGTATCTGGAAAAAAACACACAAAGACCATTACCATAGGTGCAGCTGATAACGCTACAGTAGAAAATGCAGTCGTAAGATCCCGCAGATCCGCAAGCCTACAAACACCTCAAGCACCACAAGCAGCAACATCAGAAGAAACACAAAGAATTGCCTCAGGAACTGCAGGTGCAGGAGCTACAACAGGAGGGACTCTAACAGCAGTATCCGCTTCAGAAAAATCTGCTGGAACGCGATCCAGTCAAGCACCAGCTAAACCAGTAACTGCAATTCAACCGTCACGAGCAGGAGCAGCACAATCAAATCAAGCAGCAACAACTGGAGATTCTAGCAATGTTAATGCAACACAAACAGTGGCTGTGGAGGTAAAAAATCCAGGAGTTTCAACAATATCATCACAAACACCAGCTGCATCGCCAGTAGCACAATCAGCCTCCTCTAGACAGACGGTTAGATTAGTGCAATTGCCATCGTCTTCATTGGGAAGATCAAATACAGGAGGGACATCGGTAGGTGTGGTAAGTCGATCACAGTCAGTTGCATCTAAATCTTCCTCCCCCGACGCAGGGGGTAGAACACCAGAGCGGTCAGCATCGCTCTCATTGGCAAGATCAGCTATAGGAGGTCAGTTATCAGGGGGAAGGGCAAGTGAAGGAACAGTGTCTGAAAAACCAGTTGCTATAAAAACCGCGTCTTCTACCTCATCAACAGTATCAGGCGCAAGTCAGCCAGCAGTAAAAGCACCTACACTGGTACAACCTGTATCACAACCATCAGCAGCAGAAAAAACAGTACCGAGTTCATCACTTGTACTCGCGAGATCAGGATCATCCAATGGTTCAGAGACAAAAGTTTCTAATGGAATAAGCGGAGCCCAACAGGGAGGTCATCATAGTTCTTCCCATAGTAGTGGAAATGCTAATGCACATGGTGCACCTCATGCAGGTGGGCATAGCTCTGGTGCTCATCCGAATGGTACTAATCCACATGCTTCTCGTTCTCATGGTGGACAGAATATGTCTGGACACGGTGCACAAAGTACACAAGCGGTGGATAAGAACGCTTCCAGTGTATATGGTATAGAACAAATAAAAAAGATGGCTTCTGAACTTGGTCTTGATCAAGAGGATGCAGTTGAAACTTTAAGTCATACTTTCAAACAAAATTGGGGTGGTGCTACACGGGTACGTATTGGTTTTGCTGCTGATCGCTTTATGCCTTATCTTGCTGGTGGTATTGCTTATGGGCAATTCCAAGACACTGTATCAATATCTGTTAAGGATGAGGATGGAAGAGTCGTTTCTTCTAAGAACTTAGCTGATGAAACAAAAACCATGATTGGTTACACACTTGGTGGTGGCGTTGATTTCTCGCTTCTAGATAATGTGATTGTACGTGCAGAATATCGTTACTCTGATTTTGGTAAAAAGAAATTTGCAAAGGAAAAACTTGAAGTTAACTACAAAACCAATGATTTCCGTGTTGGTGTAGCTTATAAATTCTAATTTTTTAAAGAGTAAATTTCTAAGAGGCTCCACTGTCAGTGGAGCCTTTATTTTTTTTTAAGATCACTTTTTGGTTTCTTTTCTTGTGAATTTCATGATAAAGCCCATAGAGTGTGATGATATATTTTCCTGATCGCTGCTTAATACGAATGATAAGCTCGGCTTTCCCTATAGATAAAAACCAGAGTTGCAGGGTTCAGGGAAGTTATGCAAAAATGAAATCGTAAAAGTGGACAGGGATATTTCACAATGGCTGTGAAAAATGAAACAATAGATTATTCAAAAACTCTTTATCTCCCACAGACAAATTTTCCTATGCGTGCAGGGCTTCCGCAAAAAGAGCTTGAATTGATGGCGCGTTGGGAAAATATGGGGCTTTATGCGCAATTGCGTCAACAAGCAAAAGATCGTCCATTTTATATTCTTCATGATGGTCCGCCTTATGCAAATGGTCATATTCATATCGGGCATGCTTTAAATAAAGTTCTAAAGGATGTGGTTGTTCGTTCATTCCAAATGCGCGGTTTTAATGCAAATTATGTACCTGGTTGGGATTGCCATGGGCTTCCAATTGAATGGAAAATTGAAGAAAAATATCGAGCACAAGGAAAAAATAAGGATGAGGTACCTCTTAACGAGTTTCGTCAAGAATGCCGTGAATTTGCACAGCATTGGGTAACTATTCAAAGTGAAGAATTTAAACGCCTTGGTGTTGTGGGAGATTTTAACACGCCTTATACTACAATGGCTTTTCATGCAGAAGCACGCATTGCCAGTGAATTGATAAAATTTGCTATGTCAGATCAGATTTATCGTGGTTCCAAGCCAGTGATGTGGTCTGTTGTGGAACGTACGGCTTTGGCAGAGGCTGAGATTGAATATCATGATCATGAATCAGAGGTGCTTTGGGTTAAGTTTCCTGTTTTTGAAGCAAATTCTGATGATTTATATGGTGCTCATGTCGTCATTTGGACAACAACACCGTGGACGATTCCAAGCAATCGTGCAGTGAGTTATTCTTCGCAAATTTCTTATAGTATTTACGAAGTTGAAAGTGCTGAAAATGATTTTGGTCCTCAAGTGGGAGAAAAGCTTCTCTTTGCAGACGCTTTAGCGATGAGTTGTGGAGAAAAAGCCAAACTTGTTTTGAAGCATTTGCGTGTTATTTCTTCTGAAGAGTTGAAAGCTCTTGTTCTTTCTCATCCACTCAAAGGTTTAGCTGGAGGGTATAATTATAAAATTCCATTGCTTGATGGTTCGCACGTAACAGAGAGTGCTGGTACAGGTTTTGTCCATACAGCACCAAGCCATGGGCGTGAGGACTTTGAAATTTGGAATGATTATAAGTCCTTACTGGAGCAAGCGGGGATTGATTCATCTATACCGTTTCCTGTTGATGATGCAGGGTTCTATACGAAAGATGTTCCAGGTTTAGGACCAGATCGTGAAGGAGGACCTGCACGTGTTATTGATGATAATGGAAAAATGGGTGATGCCAATAAAGAGGTCATTAATGCTTTAATTAAAGCAGATCGATTGTTTGCACGGGGGCGTTTAAAGCATTCCTATCCCCATAGTTGGCGTTCAAAAAAACCCGTTATTTTTCGCAATACACCGCAATGGTTTATTTCAATGGATAAAGATTTTGGGGATGGTTCAACTTTACGTAGTCGGGCTTTGGAAGCTGTTTCAAAAACGCGTTTTGTGCCATCTTCTGGACAAAACCGCCTAGCTTCTATGATAGAAGATCGTCCTGATTGGGTTCTTTCTCGTCAGCGTTCTTGGGGTGTTCCTATTTGTATTTTTGCAAATGAGGATGGTGTTATTCTAAAAGATGAAGGTGTGAACGAGCGTATTTTACGGGCTTTTGAAGCAGAAGGGGCAGATGCATGGTTTGCTGAAGGAGCACGTGAACGTTTTTTAGGTGAGCGTGCACATGAGCCTTGGGTACAGGTTTATGATATTTTGGATGTTTGGTTTGATTCTGGAGCCAGCCATAGCTTTGTGTTAGAAGATCGGGCTGATTTGAAATGGCCTGCTGATGTTTATTTTGAAGGTTCAGATCAACATCGCGGATGGTTCCAATCTTCTCTTTTGGAAAGCTGTGGTACGCGTGCTTGTTCTCCCTATAAGTCCGTGATCACACACGGTTTTACTTTGGATGAGAATGGTAAGAAAATGTCTAAATCTTTAGGCAATACGGTTGTTCCGCAAGAAATCATTAAAACATCTGGAGCTGATATTTTTCGTCTCTGGGTTATGACAGCCGATTATTGGGAAGATCAGCGTTTAGGCAAAAAAATACTTCAAACAAATGTGGATTCATATCGTAAACTACGCAATGCAATTCGTTGGATGCTAGGAACTTTAGCACATGATGATGGAGAAGAAGTATCTTATGGTGCACTGCCGGATCTTGAAAAATTTATATTGCATAGGCTTTTTGAACTTGATCAGTTGATTAATCGCGCTTACGATGAATTTGATTTTAAAAAGATTATGCGTGCATTATTGGATTTTTCAATCATTGAGTTATCGGCATTTTATTTTGATATCCGCAAGGATTCTCTTTATTGTGATGCGCCTTCATCAAAAAAACGCAAGGCCTCCTTGCAGGTTGTCCGTGAGATTTTTGAGCGTATGGTCACATGGCTTGCTCCAATGTTACCTTTTACTATGGAAGAAGCTTGGTTAGAGCGTTATCCAGGAAGCCAATCGGTGCATTTGGAACAATTTCGCTCTGTACCAGAAGAATGGCAAAACCAATCTTTGGCTGAGCGTTGGAAAAAAATTCGGCAGGTCCGTAAAGTTGTGACAGGTGCTTTAGAGCTTGAACGTGCTAATAAGCGTATTGGATCCTCTTTGGAAGCTGCGCCTATTGTTTTTATTTCCAATCTGGTTTTACGAGAGGCATTAGAAAATGTGGATATGGCGGAGATCTGTATTACCAGTGCGCTCACAATTACGCAGGACACGATACCTTCTGATGCTTTTACTTTGAATGATGTTGAAGGTGTTGGTGTATATCCAGAGAAGGCATTAGGAAAAAAATGTGCTCGATCATGGCGTTATACACAAGATGTTGGAAGTGATCCAGCTTATCCGGATGTATCTGCTCGTGATGCAGCTGCTTTGCGGGAATTGCAGATTCTTGGCAAGATTTAAAGTTTTAGATCAAAGGAAAGAAATGCAAGTAAATTTCTCATATTGATGAATATAGTTTTTTGTGGTACGAAAAAAATTCCGTTATTTTATCTGCAGGGGGGAAATTTGTGTATGGACCGTTCTCTCATAAATAACGGGAATATTAATCAGCCATACACCTAGGAAATGGAATAGGCAGTGAGAAAACGTGAAATAAAAATATTTCCAATAGGAATTTTAGGGATGTGCTTTGTTTTAACGGGATGCAATTTATCCGCTCCTACCTATGGTACCAATAAACCAGTTTCAATACAGTTTTTTGAAGATGTTGCTAATATCACTTCATTAACACCAACAAATAACAGCAGCCAGATTGTTATGAAACCTCATCCAAAACTTGTAATACCAAGCCCTAGTTCACGCAGATTTTTGCCGGTACCACAACAAGATAGATCTGTCAATGAAATGGCAGCATCGAAGAAGCATCAAGGAAATACTCCTTTTCCTCACAAAGGATCGTTAGTTAATGGCGTTGGTTCAGAAAATCCTTCACAGTTGAATGCGAAGCAACGACAGGAATATTTACGTCGTCAGAGAGCACAAGTTGGAAGTTCAAAATACCGTCGCTATCTCACTGAACCACCTTTAAGTTATCGCCAACCGGCAAAAACCGCACCTATTGGTCGATAGGGAAAAGACAAAACATTTAAAGTAAAGTATTTTTCCAATTACTTATGATACCAAGCTCTCATTCGCGCGCAGTTATAATGCTGCTGTAGGAGGGGGGTATTCTCATGAAATAGCAATATGACAACAGCATCGAGAGATTCCTTATGCGTTTCCTTAACACGAAACATTTCTCAAGCTCATTTTACAACATTGCTCATGTGGCTAGTATAACGTAAAATCTATTGTGCTCCAATACTTTATGCTTAGGAAGGAGAAAGTGGATACCATCATTTTATTTTACAGACTCCAATGTTGCGATAATTTTTGCATTTGAGAGCTTTCATAAGAGACATTTTTAGTCTTTTCTAAAACGTTCTTTATCCAGACGATAATTCCGCTTATGATGTGCAAGAAAGTGATTTTTACTGTTTCAATGTAATTTGAAATGAGAGCATATCTACGATATTTTGGACTTTATATTTTATATACAAAATAATGAATTATTCTTTTGAATGAATGTACCATCTAATAGAAACAATATGCAGAATTAAAAGAGAGAAAAAATGCTTCGAAATAGCTTTTGCTATATATATATATATATATAGCAGAAGAATTAACAGTCTTTTTTGAGAAGTAGGATAGTTTTTAAAGAGTGAAAGTTATGGAAGAAGAATTATTTTTAGTATCGCTTTTGTACAAAAAAGTCTTTAAGTAATTGAGCTGCTTCTTTTTCCTTGAAACCAGAATAAATCTCAGGTTTGTGATGGCAGGTTGGTTGCTGATAAAAACGTGGGCCATTTTCTATAGCACCTCCTTTGGGATCATTTGTTGCATAATAGAGACGTCGTATGCGTGCAAATGAAATGGCAGCGGCACACATAGCACAAGGTTCAAGTGTTACATAAAGATCGCAATCAGGAAGCCTTTCGTTTTGCAATGTTTCGCAAGCCATACGGATTGCGCGTATTTCTGCGTGTCCTGTAGGGTCATATGCAGATTTTATAAAGTTACCAGCGCGTGCAATGATAGCTTTTCCACGTGTAATGACAGCACCTACGGGAACTTCATCTTTTTTTGCAGCCTCTTGCGCTTCTAAAAGGGCTATTTCCATGGGCGTCAAAGTCATAATATTCTTTCTACTGAAGGTATAGAAAATCTAAAGGTTATCTCGATAAGGAATGCTATGGAATGAATAATTTATTACGCTTTTATAATGAAAAGAATACCTCTATTTTTTAAAGAGTTTAAAACAAACTTGCAAGTCGACAGATACATTATTGTCGTTAAAGGATAGAAAATGATAAATGATTATGCTACTTCCTTTTTCAGGATAAGCGGTATGGTGCATGTGAATAATTTTCTGAACATACTTGCAAAGATTGGTTTGAAACGCAAATGAATGAAAATAATGAGAGTGAACGAATTGCTAAAAGGTTAGCGCGTGCTGGTATTGCTTCGCGTCGAGATGCAGAAATGATGATTGTTGCAGGTCGTATTTCTGTGAATGGTAAAGTCGTGACAACGCCTGCTTTTAATGTTAGCCGCTCTGATGTTATTAAAGTTGATGGCAAACCTTTACCTCCTATAGAACGAACGCGTTTATGGCTTTACCATAAGCCAGCAGGTCTTGTCACCACGAACCGTGATCCTGAAGGCAGACCTACAGTCTTTAGTAATTTACCAAAAGGAATGCCGCGTGTTCTTTCTGTTGGAAGGCTTGACATTAACACGGAAGGGCTTTTGCTTTTAACCAATGATGGTGGCTTAGCGCGTGTATTAGAGCTTCCTGTAACGGGGTGGGTCCGCAAATATCGTGTCCGTGCTCATGGAAGAGTCAAGCAGAGCGCGTTGGATAACCTTAAAAATGGTATTGCGATTAATGGTATTTTTTATGGTTCGATTGAAGCATCAATTGAACGCGAACAAGGGTCGAATGTATGGCTTTCTGTCGCTTTGCGAGAAGGAAAAAATCGTGAAATAAAGAATGTTTTAGGGGCATTGGGATTATCAGTTAATCGATTAATACGTGTATCTTATGGTCCATTTCATCTCTCTGATTTAGAAGAAGGAGCCGTGCAAGAGTTAAAAGGGCGGATGTTACGAGATCAGTTGGGGGAGCGTTTAATTATGCAAGCCAATGCAGATTTTGATGCTCCTATTCTTAAGCCATTTTCAAATTCTGCAGTTGTTGCAGAAAAGCAAAGCCAGAAAGATCTTTCTGTTGCAAATGATGGTTGGGTTTTCTCAAGTGAAAGGGCGATACGACGCCGACCAAGAGATGGTTCTGTTGAACATAGTCGCGCACGATTAAGTACAAAGTCTCATGAGAATGTAAAGAAGGAGAAAAGTGAAGAAGGAAAAGCAGAGCGTTTTCTACCGCGTTCTCGCCGTGCTAATGTTTGGATGGCTCCTGGTGCACGTCCGCAAAGTGCACGTAGAAAGCCTTCCTATAGTGAGGAGAAATCGCATGATCATAAGAGCGATTTGGATGGTAGAAAGTCCTTTCATCGAGGCAAGGAAAAACTAAAAGAAAATCCGTCATACAAAGAGAAGAGGGAAAGTTTTGTTCAAAAACATGGCAAAATATCTTATGACGAGACGCATCCCTTTGGTAAGAAAGATCGCTTTTTAAAGGATAAAGAGAAAATGATAAAAGGTGGTCATGATGAGCATTCTTTTGAGAGAAAGAAAAAGGTAAAATCGTTTGGTGGTGCTATGAAAAAATCTAAACCACATAGGGACGGTGCAAAAACTTCGAAGCGATTTGGAGGTCCACGTGCGGATCATAGGCGGTAAATTTGCTGGGCGTGTTTTGTTTTCGCCTGTTAATCAGTCGATTCGCCCAACGAGTGATCGTACACGTGAAAGCCTTTTTAATATTCTTTCTAGCCGTGAAGAAGAATTTTGGACCAATAAACGCATTCTTGATCTTTTTGCTGGTACTGGTGCTTTAGGCATCGAAGCACTTTCGCGTGGAGCAAAGGCGGCTGTTTTTGTTGAAAACTCGGTTGAGGGGCGTGGGTTGCTTCAAAAAAATATAGAAGCCTTTGAATTACAGTCGATAGGACGGATTTTGCGTCGTGATGCGACCAAACTTGGCAATATTGGCACAATGCTGCCATTTGATGTTATCTGCGCTGATCCTCCCTATAGCCGTTGTTTAGGTGAACGTGCTTTTGTAGAAGCTTTGCGAGGAGGGTGGGCAAAAGCTGATACACTCTTCATACTTGAAGAAAAGAAAGATACAATGATTTATTTACCTGACGTCTTTTATCTAGACGATGAGCGTTTTTATGGTGAGACAGCAATACGTCTCTATAAATTACGATCGCTTACATCTTGAGAAAGTTCTTGTTTTTATCCGATAGGATGAAAAAATGCTTTTTCACAGTTTTCTTCATTTTATATGGTTTTTAAAAGGTTAAGCAGAAAATCAATAAAAGATTCTAATGTTAAAGGAATTGATGAATTTTTATTAGCTTTAATACAGAAGGATGTTTTTTCTCCAATAGGATATATATTCCTCGATAATAGTTATGATCTTTTTTATCTAATTTCTTTCTGCCATACCTTAATCATCACATTTCATCAGCAGTTGAAAGCTTTAAGCTATGCAGTCTGCATTGATATCTTATATGATGCGTAACTTCTATTTTTGCTATTGTCTAAACTTAAAAAAGATATTTTGTTTAGTATTGAAAATATTGTTCATTTATCCTGAATACTTGTGTGTTTAGTTTAGTAATATCGCTTGTTGAGTTAGTCATTACATATTAAGTAAATCTGAGAGTATTAAGTATCTTATCGTTGTGCAGCTTTAAGGATACTTTTTTATATTATTCTTTATCACTAAAGATAAGTAATTTGTAAAAAAGGGGAGATTATCGTGTTTAATTGGATATATAGTGAAGAGATTAGTACAGAAGCAAGTGCTGAGCAAATTTGGGCTATATGGGAAGATGTGGCATCATGGCCTTGCTGGGATAGTGAACTTGAGTGGGTAGAACTTTCTGGTCCTTTCAAAGAAGGCGCTATAGGACGCATGAAACCTAAAAAGGGACCTACAGTAACTTTTACACTTGATAAAGTTATAAAAAATGTTTGTTTTTCTGATTATGCTAAACTTCCTTTTACACGTATGAGTTTTAATCATGAATATATTTGTTCAACAAAATCGGGTTCTTCAAATAACAAAATTCGTCATACTGTAACCATGTCTGGTTTATTTTCTCCTTTCTTTGGAATGATTATTGGGTCAAAAATTAAGTTACATCTTCGCGATGCAATGATTGAAATGAGCAGACGTGCTCTTACTGAAAACAAAAGCATTTTGTAAGGGGGTGCATTTATAAAGAAGTTAATACCTTAAAAAAGGTGCAGAACTCTTAGCCTTGTTAGAATGAAATCAGTTATGAGTATATAGCAAATTGATGAGCTATGATTTGGTTTTAGTTAGCTGTTGAAATCGTGTCAAAGCATCTTACGGGATTAATTCTGCGCTAAAAATCTTATGAAATTCATTGAATTTTTTTATATATAAAAGCTTATAAGATGCTCTCTTCATTGAAAATGAGAAAGGTTCAGAAGTTCATTACTTCTCTTATGATGTAGGTCCATATCGTCATAATATTTGCCTGTTTCTAATGTTGCAATATTTTTTGCATTTAAAATCTTCATAAGAGGCATTTTGATTTCTTCTTAAATAGTTTTCATTCATAGGCCCCTTACTTATGATTTGCTCGCAAATAGTTGTGATTGACTCAACATGAATAGGTTCGAAACAGAGAGAATTTTATGATATTAGGCTTTTTTATACAAATTACAAAACAATAAATTATAAGTATAAATCAAACTGTTAATTTTATTGAAAGATTACAAGATAATTTCTTGATTACTTTTAAATATAAAAATGAGTTCTTTATGATATTACGTCCATTAGGGTAAAGAAGTTTATGACTGCTCATTTTGTTGAAACCATAATAGAAGGAAATATTTTTTACTCTGTTTAAGTTTGTTTCATTTACAAGAGTGCCGTCTCATTATGAGAGAGTTTATAGAAGCAAAGAAGTGTATACAAATATAAGGTATTTTCTTGATTCTTGCTTGGAAATTAAAGAATGCTATAGGAAAGATATGAGATAAGTTTTTTACTACCCAGAGGAAGGAAGACCTGTGATTTAGATCATTTTATGCTTTTCGAATTTTTGAGGATTTTGGCTTAAATTCAAGTGTTATAGCTAAGACTTTTGTTAATTGCCAATTGTTCTGTTGATTTGATTGTCAGTGGAGATTTGGCTCCTAAAATGATAAGGGCCCATGAGAAATCTTGAAACTAAAGAGATTTTACGGCATATTACGTTTTTTCATAAAGAAGCTAAAAGGGAAATGATTTAATGCATTAAAAGAAAAAGAATGCATGAATGTGCATAATCTTATGAATCAATACACAAGAGTTATATTCTGATTTGTATAAATTTGTCAGAATGCTTATCAATGTAAATAATAAAATATTTTAGGGAGTCTATAATGACTGACAAAAACCAGATTGAGAAAGCTGTTTCGCTGGTTGAAGCAGCAAAGCGTTCTGGGGCAGATGCTGCTGATGCTGTTATTGTTCATGCTCATTCTACCAGTGTATCAGTTCGTTTTGGGAAAGTCGAATCGACAGAAGCAGCAGAGAGCAATGATTTTACTCTAAGGGTTTTTGTTGGAAAAAAAGTAGCAAGTGTTTCTGCTAATTTAGGATCTTATCCGCAAGAACTTGCGGAACGTGCTGTTGCGATGGCTAAAGCTTCTCCCGATAGTTTATTTGAAGGTTTGGCAGATAAAGAGTGTTTGGTTAAGTATCCTAAAGATCTTGATCTTTTTGATGATTTTGTACCCAGCAGTCATTTTTTAACAGAAGATGCTTTAAAAACGGAGGCAGCAGCTCTTGATGTTAAAGGTGTAAGCAATTCTGGTGGCGCTGCAACAGCTTATGGCCGTAGTGGGTTTATTCTTGTGACCAGCGATGGTTTTTGTGGAGCCTATCGCTCAAGTTGTTTTTCACGTTCTTGTAGTGCTCTTGCAGGTGAAGGAACACAGATGGAGCGGGATTATGATTATACAACAGCCTTACATTTTTCTGATTTAGAGGCAGCAGAAACTGTGGGAAAGAATGCAGGGCTTGGTGCTGTTCGACGTTTGGGTGCAGTTCGTGCGGCGACTGGGAGCGTTGATGTTATTTTTAATCCGCGTACGGCTTGTGGAATTGCAGGGCATATCGCATCTATGGTCAATGGAGCCTCTGTGGCTCGAAAAACGAGTCTTTTACAGAATTTCCTAGGCAAGGAAGTGATGAAGCCTAATGTTAATGTAACCGATCAACCTTTGCGATTACGTGGAAATGCTTCTCATCCTTTTGATGGAGAAGGGGTAGAGGGGCAAACACTCAATATTATTGAAAATGGTATTTTAAAAAATTGGCTTCTTTCATCATCTACAGCACGTGAATTGGGACTTAAAACAAATGGACACGGTATGCGTTCGGCATCATTAGTGCAGCCGACCAGTACAAATTTTGCTATTGAACCGGGTTTAGTATCACCTTGCGATATGATAAAAGATTTGCGAAATGGATTTTATGTGACCGAATTATTCGGTCATGGTATTGATTTTATTACTGGTCAGTATAGTCGTGGGGCTTCCGGTTTTTGGATTGAAAATGGTGAAATTGCTTATCCGGTAAGTGAAGTAACGCTAGGTTCTGATTTGCTTCATATGTTAGCACATTTAACACCTGCCAATGATATTGATCGGCGTTATAGTACAGCTGCTCCAACATTGTTAATTGAAGGGATGACACTTGCAGGAAAATAACACGCATCATTCTTCTGATTTAAATCTTTTGCGTGATGTTTGTCGAGAGGCAGGAGATTTAGCAATGCGGTATTTTGGATGCACGTTGGATGTCTGGATTAAAGAAGGTAATTCCCCGGTTAGTGAAGCAGATTTTGCTGTTGATCATTTCTTGAAAGAGAGGCTTCTTGGAGCTCGTCCAAATTATGGATGGATTTCAGAAGAAACAAAAGATAATCGAGAAAAACAAGATTATTATGAGCGCTCTTTTGTTGTTGATCCTATTGATGGAACGCGTGGTTTTCTTTCTGGCAATCCTTATTGGTGTATTTCGGTTGCCATTATTGAGAATGGGCGTCCTATTGTGGGCGTTCTACAATGTCCGGCTCAAGGAGATGTTTATACAGCTGTAACAGGTGGAGGGGCAACATTAAATGGGATAAAACTTCCTCGTTTAGCCTTTGAGGTTCATCGAAAATATAAAATTTCACTTGATAAATCGCTCGCACAAAAATTACCAGATGATTTTCTCAATCAAGTCAGTCTTTACCATTATCTTCCTTCTCTTGCTTATCGTATTGTTCTTGTTGCTCAAGATGAAATTGATATCGTATTAGTTCGTCCAAATTGTCATGAATGGGATATTGCCGCTGCTGATCTTATTTTGCAGGAGTGTGGAGGGTGTTTTTTATCGCTTGATGCCCCTTTACTATCTTATGGAATTGAACCTTACCAGTATGGACTTTTAATTGCTGGTAAAAATAATTGCTGTCAAGATATGATAGATGTTGTTCGTCAAACAAAGTTAGTTTAATCACGTAAAAGCGCGCTAAGATAATCTAAATGATATGGAGGCACATATGACTGAAACCAAAGAAAAAAAACAATATTTACATCTTGTATTTGGTGGGGAATTAAAAAATCTTAACAGTAATCAATTTAAGAATCCTGATGAGTTAGATGTGGTTGGTATTTTCTCAGATTATCAATCCGCTCAAGAAGCATGGCAGGCAAAAGCACAAAGCAGTGTAGATAATGCATTACAACGTTATTACATTGTAGATTTGCATCAGTTTCTTGATGCTGAGTTAGGCGATGCAGAATAAAGCTTGAATATTTGGTCATTATAACCTGTAGATTGCTTCATGCTTTTGTTTAGTCGTCCTTTTCATAGGTACGTTCTTCGGGTAAAATAGAATGCCGTAAAAAAGAATATGCTTGTTGTTTAAAATTCATATGTTTTTTTAAGAAACATCTCCCAAAGCACCCAAGCCCATTTCATAATAGCGTCCGTGCAAGGTATAAAATCCATTATTGCACCACCATCTTTACGCTTAATAAAAATGCAAGACAGTTTCTATCAACCTATTTACAACAGCAATATTATCATGACAGCTATCACTCGAAGTTTATGATTATATTGTGAATAGTCACTCTGCTTTTGAATGGGGTATGAGACACTAATGCGTTAAGATTAATAAAAAGAGTAGCATTATTAATGATAGCAATTATTACTCTGTTGAGATTATTAGCACTCGTTACTTATCTATTGGAATTTTTTCAACGAGTTATTACTATAAGCTTAGAAACCATGAAAGTCGTTAGAAACTTTACCAAAATTAGAAACTTAGAGAAACTGAATAGATTTATGAAGTTAACTTACCTCATAAGGATTTCTTGAGTACTCATTTAAAACTACAATCTATAAGTTAATCATTTTGTGTTGATTATATACAATCTTAAAAGGAATAATATATCATTGCGACCTCCTGAAAAGAGAGGATTTAAAATTTTGAAAACTCTTATTTAAATTGCTTTAAGACTTTTAAGAAATTCTCTATTAAACAAGATTAGATTTTTCTGGATTACCTTTAAGAGATTATATCACAATTTAAAATGAGAACTCTATACTATTCAAAAGTTTTTTAAGATTAGTTTGACATATTCATTTTATTGAAATGAAATAATAGAGATTGAGCTTTCTTTTAAACACATTTTATTTGTTGTATTTATATTAGGTTGTAATGTCTATATGGGTTATTTTTTTGAAAAATTGACAATACCTAACATATGTAAAAATAAGCTTTTTCTCTAAAATACCAACGTGCAAAATTCAAAGTCTCATTAAAATCATAAGAAGTATTTATTCAGTGAGTTGAAAAAATTGATACAATCTATGTCATAGGTTTATCATTTATATTTTAAAAATTATAATCGACTGAAATGTAGTTTTGTTATTTTTGAGTAAGATTTTTTATAGGGTGCAGAATGAAGTGATAAAATCGATATAAGTTACAAAATTTAATTAAAAGAGATTTAAATAATGTGTATATGTATTGAATTTTCTCATGGATTAAGCTTTTTTTATTTAAGATATGAATGATATTAAAAAATATGGATGCAACCAATAGTGTTGATGAATTTTTTAACAAAATAAGTATATAGATATCTTAAAATAGCTGGATGAGGTGATTTTAAATGGTAGAATTAAAGGCACATACGGCTCTTTTAAGCTATCGAATGATTGGTTTTTGCTTATGTCCTGTTATTCCTTTTTATTTGTTCTTTCGTGCTATTCGTGGAAAAGAAGAGTGGTGTCGCAAAAAAGAGCGTTTAGGTAAAAGTTCTCATATACGCCCCCAAGGTTCGTTAGTTTGGTTGCATGCAGCAAGTGTTGGAGAAACACTTGCACTTGTTCCACTTATAAATTATATTTTATCATTGGAAATCAATGTATTAATGACAACTGGGACGGTGACATCTTCTACTCTTGTGAAAAAATATTTTGGTAATAGGTTGATTCATCAATATGCTCCTTTGGATTTAGATTTTGCAGTGCGCCGTTTTATTCGTCATTGGAAGCCTGATCTCGTCTTAATTTGTGAATCAGAAATTTGGCCTCTTCGTATTAAAGAACTTGCAAAAATGCGTATTCCGCAGATTTTGGTTAATGCCCATATGTCTGAACGTTCTTTTAAAGCTTGGCAAAAACGACGTGTTCTTGCCAAACATATTTTTAAGGATATTGATTTGGCGATTGGTCAAAATGAAAGAGATGTAGCTTATTACCATACACTTGGCGTAAAATCTGTTACGTTTTCTGGTAATCTCAAGGCTGATGTTTTTCTGGTTGAAAATCAAGAATTGCTTGCACGTTATCGTAATGCTATCGGCAATCGCCCAGTTTGGGCAGCTGTTTCAACGCATGAAGGGGAAGAGGAGATTGCTTTTGAGGTCCATAAAATTGTTAAAAATTATTTGCCAGATTTATTAACAATTATTGTGCCTCGTCATCCAGAACGTTCAGAAGATCTTATCAGAAAATGCGATAATAAGGGGTTAAGTTTTATTCGTAGGAGTAGAGATGCTGTTCCAAACATGAATACCGATATTTTATGGGGAGATACCATTGGAGAAATGGGACTTTTTCTTCGCTTATCGAAAGTTTCTTTCGTTGGTAAATCGTTATATGGAAATGGTGGACACAATCCATTGGAATTGGCTTTGCTTGGTTCCGCTATTTTGACAGGGCCTCATGTTTCAAATTTTCAAGAGATGTTCAAACAATTTCTAACGCGTGATGCAGCATATATGGTTCAAGATACAAAACAGCTTGCTATTCAGGTGTATAAGCTTTTAACAAATGAAACATTGCGGCAAGAAATGGTTGATAAGGCTCATGAAGTGGCAACAGGTATGGCAGGTGCATTTGAGCGCACATTAAAGATTTTAGATCCATTTTTACAACCCCTTGTAATACAAACAGGTTTACGTCAGCGTCAGGGTAGATATGCATATTAGCGCCCCTCGTTTTTGGTGGAAAAATAAAAGCTTTTTGCGTTTTGTGTTAGCTCCAGTTTCATGGGGGTATGGTTATTTTTCAAGTCGTTTTATGACAAGACAGCCTCCCGTGATTGATCTGCCAGTTTTGTGTATTGGAAATTTTACATGTGGTGGTGCGGGTAAAACGCCGGTTGTTATTGCTTTTACAAAAGTGGCTAAAGAACTTGGTTTCGTACCTGGTATTATATCTCGTGGTTATGGTGGATCAGTTAAAGGGGTACATCTTGTAAATGAAAAATATGACAATACACGCGATGTTGGAGATGAGGCACTTTTACTTGCACGGCATGCTTTTGTAGCTGTATCACCTAATCGTTATGCAGCGGCACAACGGCTTAAACAAGAGGGATGTAATCTTATTTTAATGGATGACGGATTTCAAAGTCGCCGTCTTTATATGGATTATGCGTTACTCGTTGTTGATGCGATGCGCGGTTTTGGTAATGGAGCTGTCTTTCCAGCAGGACCTTTGCGCGTACCATTAAAAACGCAGTTTTCTTTTATGGATAGTGTTTTATTGATTGGTCACTCCGATGCGCCTGATAATGTCGCTTTTTTTGTTTCGCGTACTGGAAAGCCTTTATATCGTGCTCATCTTAAAGCCAGTGCCTCTGATGAGGTTTCAGGAAAATCATTTTTGGCATTTGCTGGTATTGGCAATCCAGATAAATTTTTTAAATCTATTAAAGAATTGTCTGGTCATGTGGAGCAAACTTACATATATCCAGACCACTATTTTTTCACAGATAAAAATTTAAAAAGCCTTATACAAAAGGCTAAAATGCACAATTTATGGCTCGCAACAACAGCTAAAGATTATACCCGTATACAGACAATTCACATGCAAAAGGATTTGAAAAATCTTATTATCTTTGATGTGAATGTCGATTTTGTTCAAAAAGACTTCTGTCGTATGGTCCTTGAAGAGGTCATAACCCGCTTTAGAAAACGTTCCCTTGAATTTTCTTGTCTAAAAGGCAAAGGCTAAATTTATAGCCTTTGAGGGGTTATTTTTCTTTTGTTTTTAACAATTGCTTGAGATATGGGTTGCACTCAAGTTCGCGCTGATAGGAGATTTCACAACTAGCATATGCTTCTTGGCGGTGATGATTCCAATATTTTAAATCATCTATAGGGATTTTTTGCCCGCTAACAGCACAAATGGTATAGGTACCATATTCTATAATGTCATATCCGTTATTAGAATAATAAATTTTTGCTTCGCGTTCACCATTGGGAAACATTACAACTCCTTTTTACTTGATACAAGAGATTCAAGAAAAGTGCCATAAAATATATTATAAAGTCGAGAGTTAATTTTAAAATATTTTTCTTGTAAAAATGAAGAAGGGCTTATTTTCTGCCAAAAAGCCGTTCTATATCTGCTAATTTGAGTTCAATATAAGTAGGGCGTCCATGATTACATGTACTTGTATTAGGTATTGCCTCCATTTGTCGTAATAGTGTGTTCATTTCTTCGGGGCGTAAAAGGCGCCCTGACCGTATTGAGCCGTGACAGGCCATCGTTGCTGCAACATAATCAAGCATTGCTTTTAAATTATTTGTTGTATCATACTCAGCAGCCTCATCTGCGAGATCTTTAATAAGGGCTTGGACATTGATCTCTCCTAACATGGAAGGTGTTTCACGCACAACAATTGCTCCTGGTCCAAATGGTTCTATTCCTAATCCAAATTTTTGCAAAGCATCTTTATGCGTTAAAAGGCATGTTGCATCCTCTTCAGAGAGTTCTACAATTTCAGGAATAAGTAATAACTGTGAAGGAAGTGGTTTGGAATAAAGTGCGTTTTTGAGTGCTTCATAAACCAATCGTTCGTGAGCTGCATGCTGATCGACAATGATCAAACTATCTTGTGTTTGGGCGATAATATAGTTTTTATGGATTTGTGCTCTGGCCGCTCCTAATGGATAAGATAACTCTTCTGATGAAGATGTCGTGCTTGGAATGTATGCATCCCCACTTGGTGTATTTAAGCCCTCCATAATAGGAGCGGCATCTTCTTTTAAATCAAAAGAGTGAGTACTATCCAATGGTTTTTGGACCATTGAAGCACTGGTAAAATGATGAGGTTGTGAACTGTAAGAAGAGAACTGGTGCGTGTTCTTAAAACTGCCTAATGGTTGTTGTGCTAATGATTGTTGTGTTTGAAATGCAGCAAGCATTGCTTCAGAACGGGTTGAAGTAGGACGAATACCAGATTGCTGCAATGCTTCACGAATAGCTCCAACAATCAAACCACGAATTAATCCTGGATCACGGAATCGTACATCAGCTTTGGCTGGGTGAACATTAACATCTACCTCAGCAGGTGGGAGGTCAATAAAAAGAATAGCGACAGGATAACGATCTCGTGTCATGACATCAGCATAAGCGCCTCGGATAGCGCCCCATAGAAATTTATCACGCACGGGACGTCCATTAACATAAGCAAATTGATGAAGGCTGTTATTTCGGTTGAAAGATGGCAAACAGGCAAAACCTGTTAAGCGCACCGCTTCGCGTTCAGCATTCAGCGCAATGCTATTAGGGGCGAATTCTTTTCCCATAATCTGCGTAATACGTTGTAATTGTCCTTGAATATTATTTTCTGTAGCAGACAATTCCATAGATGTTCTGTCTAGTCCTGAAAGAGAAAAGCGGATATGTGGAAATGCGATAGCAATTCGCTTAATCATATCGCTAATAGCATTTGTTTCAGCCCGATCAGTTTTCATAAATTTTAATCGTGCTGGCGTGACAAAGAAAAGATCACGAACTTCAACAATTGTTCCAAGATTCGCAGCAGCTGGTTTGGGTCCTACAATTTTTCCTGCAGTAACGGAAATTTCAGCAGCGCTCTCAGCATCTTTTGTTCGTGAAATGAGTTTAAGTTTAGCAACAGAACCAATAGAGGGGAGGGCTTCTCCTCTAAATCCAAGGAAGCAGATATTGTGTACGTCATCGGTAATCTTTGAGGTACAATGGCGAGAAACTGCTAAAGTTAATTGATCTGCAGGAATTCCATAACCATTATCACTCACCTTTATAAAATTTTTTCCACCATTTGCTGTAATAATTTCAATGCGTGTTGCACCAGCATCAATAGCGTTTTCAACAAGTTCTTTGACAACATTTGCTGGTCGTTCAATAACTTCACCGGCGGCGATTTGATTAATAATATTTTCGCTAAGATGGCGTATAATCATAATAAATTCTAACAGGAATCTTAAGGGTTCTATAGAAAATTATGATAACATCATTTGCGAGACATTCAAGAATAAGAGAGCATGAGAGGTATTATTTTTACAATACCTCCTATTTTATGTTAACAAGTCGGTTGGAAAAAACATAAAAATAGTTTTTATCACTTTAAAATAGCTTGCACCAGTTTATCATCTAGGTCAAAAAAGAAACAATGTAAAAAGGGAAGGCAATATATATGGCGCGTATAAGCGGTATTTTAGCAGATAGTGATATACAAGCTTTGATTGAGAATAACTTTCTCAAGGCTCAGTATCCATTTGATAGATCTCAAATACAACCAGCAAGCCTTGATCTTCGTTTAGGGGAGAAAGCTTATCGTATACGTGCTTCTTTTATGCCGGGACCTGATACAAAAGTTTTGGATAAGCTTGAACGGTTAAAGTTGCATGAGTTTGATTTACGAGACGGAGCCGTTTTGGAAACGGGGTGTGTTTATATTGTTCCTCTTTTAGAAAGTTTAGCTTTACCAGAATTCTTATCTGCTGTTGCCAATCCCAAAAGTTCTACAGGACGATTAGATATTTTTACACGTGTCATTACGGATAATGCTCAGGAGTTTGATAAAATTTGTGCTGGTTATCATGGTCCACTTTATTTGGAAATTAGTCCACGCACATTTCCAATTTTGGTGCATACAGGCTCACATTTATCACAGCTTCGGTTTAGAAAAGGGCAAAGTTATTTAAATGAAATAGAGTTGCACACTTTGCAAAGGCAAGAAACACTGATATCGGATGATTTTCCTAATATTAGTGTTGGTGGTATTGGTCTTTCCATTAATTTAAAGGGAGACGAAAACGGGCTTATAGGTTATCGTGGTAAACATCATACAAGTGTTATTGATATTGATAAACGTGCCGTTGCCCACGTTTTAGATTTTTGGGAACCTCTTTTTGATCGTGGTCAAAGGGAGTTGGTTCTTGATCCTGATGAATTTTACATTTTAGTTTCACGAGAGTCTGTTCATGTGCCTCCGCTTTATGCCGCAGAAATGACACCTTTTGATCCTTTAGTTGGCGAGTTTAGGGTGCATTATGCAGGCTTTTTTGATCCAGGATTTGGGCATAAGGAAGCGGGTGGAAAAGGAGCAAGAGCGGTTTTAGAAGTGCGGAGCCATGAAGTTCCTTTTATCTTAGAGCATGGTCAAATTATTGGCCGTTTGGTCTATGAGCATATGCTTAATCGACCATCAACCCTTTATGGACATGATGTTGGATCACATTATCAAGCACAGGGTTTAAAGTTGTCCAAGCATTTTAAATGAGTTGGGAACCACGAATTTTGATAACATGTATACAGAAAGCGTATTTTAGATAAAAGAAAATTTTGTGCTTCGCAAAACTGGCGTCATGCATTCTATTTTTAATTTCCAAGGTTATTTCATCTCTTGCATTTGAGAGGGTATGAGAGGCATTTTTACTTCTTTTTTCAAGAGGTTCTATCTATACGAACTCCCTTTATGATGTGCAAAAGAATAGTTTTGATTATTTCATCATGACAAAATTTACTATATTCAATATGTTATTCATATTTATTATTATAATAAATCAATAGGTTAATAAAATTCAATATAACAGTAGCTACTCACTTTTCAAAGTAAATATGCGAGATTGGATGCTGCAATTGACTCAATTTTTCTAGAGTGTAATAACCAGTATATTTTATTCCGTATAAAAATTATCCTTAAGAGTTAATAAATAAGTTTTCACTCCAGTTTAGTAACAATTATTTTCAATAAACATTGTTCTAATTTTAGTAACTCATTTATAGCCTCAAGATATAATATTGCTAGAAAATTATTCAATTAAATATGAAGATTTTCTATTGGTATGAACATTAAAAGTTTTTATGCTTTATGTGAATTAGGCACTATGCATGAATAAGTAACAGATCTTAGTTTTGAATATTGATATAAGAAGATTTCTGCATGTATGCGACAGCTTTATTTCCAGTATTAATAAAGGATTTTTTCATCTTTTGGGGGAGATTATGGTTTATACTTAATGACACTCTATATTCTTAATAACTGATAATGTAAGGACCTTTAGAGGGAGAAGCAACTTTAAATTATAACTAATTAAGCTACGGAGCAATCGCTTTTGAAGAGGGATTGCTTTAAAGAGAGTATAACATTTTAATTGCACATGAAGAATATATGAGTAGATACGTTATTAATGATACTTCATACTGTGAGATTTTAAATTTGGATAGGAGAAATAAAGACATTGTTTTTATCAATTAGTTTTTTTAGAAAGTTGCAATCTCTGTTGCTTCTATCTATTCAATAGAGCGTTTTGGGAGAATATCGAGTAGGAAGGTACACGGATTCGCTTTTATGCGTTTTAGGATATCTTCTCTTTTTATTTAGGAACAATGGTGCCATCAATGATTATTTCTTCAACACTTGATTATCGTAAGGCAGCAAAGCGTCGTCTTCCTCCTTTTCTTTTTCACTATATTGATGGTGGGGCTTATGCTGAAGAAACGATGCGACGTAACTGTAAAGATCTTCAAGCTCTTGCACTGCGTCAAAGGATTCTAAGGCAAGTTGGTGAAGTTGATCTTTCAATCAAGCTTTTTGATCAGACACTTGATTTACCGATTGTACTTGCGCCTGTTGGGCTAACGGGCATGTATGCACGTCGTGGAGAGGTAAAAGCAGCGCGTGCCGCAGCGGCAAAAGGGATTCCTTTTACTCTATCCTCTGTTTCAGTTTGTCCCATTGCGGAAGTGCAAGAAGCGATTGGAGGTGCATTTTGGTTTCAACTTTATGTTCTCAAAGATCGCGGTTTCATGCGTGATGCACTAGAACGGGCTTGGTTAGCTGGTGTACGCACGTTGGTTTTTACAGTTGATATGCCAGTTCCTGGTGCACGTTATCGTGATGCGCATTCGGGGATGTCTGGTCCTTATGCTGGTTTACGTCGTTTTTTACAAGCTTTGACTCATCCATATTGGGCTTGGAACGTTGGTGTTATGGGGCGCCCTCATGATCTTGGAAATGTCTCTGCTTATCTTAAAAAGAAAATTGTATTGGATGATTACGTTGGTTGGATTGGTGCAAATTTTGATCCATCAATTGGTTGGCATGATCTACAATGGATTCGCGATTTTTGGAAAGGAAAAATGATTTTGAAAGGTATTCTTGATCCAGAAGATGCACGAGAAGCAGTAAAATTTGGTGCGGATGGTATTGTTGTTTCTAATCACGGCGGACGTCAGCTTGATGGTGTATTATCAACAACACGAGCGTTGCCTGCAATTGCGGATGCTGTAGAGGATCATTTGACTATTTTAGCGGACTCAGGTGTTCGTTCTGGTCTTGATGTTGTACGCATGATAGCACAAGGTGCGGATGCTGTTATGATTGGCCGTGCTTTTGTTTATGCGCTTGCAGCAGCAGGTAAGAAAGGTGTTATGCATCTCCTTGATCTTTTTGCCAATGAAATGCGGGTAGCTATGACACTGACCGGTACTCAGACAATCAAAGATATTACACGCAAGAGTTTAGTAAATATAGATGTTTTTAAGCAATGAAAGCAATATGTTATACTGCTTTCAGAAAAAGAAAGTCTTTTTATAGAGGAGCATAATTATATATTTTACAAATATGTTGACAGTTAAATTTAAATAGAAAAGATCAAAAAGCTCCTCTATAAAAATACAGAAAATACTCAGTAACTAAAATAATACTCCGTAAATACAATAATAATTAACGCAAAAATCTTAATAATAATAAACACAAAAAAAACACTAATAACATTGCATACATCTTTTACTTACTTTATTAAAATCTCATTCTACGGATAAAAAGGAACAAGCGCTGATATTAAAGGTAAAACAACTGTTGATATAGAAAAAATAGCTATAAATAATGCTGTGAGCATTTTTCCCTCCTATATATAAAAATATAATATGTTAATTAATTCTTTCCCACATTAGCATAAAACGTAAATTTATAAGCTTCATTTAGTTTTATTTTAATATAGAATAATATTAATTATGATATATAAATAAAATTATTAAAAATGTCAATATGTATTTATTAAAAGCTATAATTATAATAAAAAATGGATCTAATAAATAATATTCCTATAATCTATATATTATTTATATTAATTTTATTTGGTAATATATTATATGGATATGATATTTTTTTATGGAGTACATTTTTAAGCAATGAAAAAAATACCCATACAATCTTTAAAAAAGCTCGTTTACTGAGAGCAAGACTGCGTGAATTAATGTGCTTTTCTTTCTTATTTCCTTGCATCCTCAATGAGTTATGATGTTTTTGAACTGGCGAACATATTAGGAAGCAGTTGAATATTTTTTGTATAGTATGTCATTGCTAACACTGTTTATGCTTTCTCTATTGATTGCATAATTTATTAAAGATCCAGTTCGTTTTTATTGCAGATGGTGATGGTAGGGGGACTAATGATACAAATTGGCATAGAATGTTTTGTTCCATAAGCGATTTAACAATTGCATCTCCAAGCTTCTCCTTTGATACTATGCTCTTCACAGACAACAACAGATTGGTGAGATTGGCATAACTCTAGCACTGATCTATTATCTCAAAGTTGAATTGTTGGCACACTTGTAAGCGTTGGGATAACTTCATGTTTTTTGAAGCTCTTCAGCAACATCAAGACAAATCTGAACAGTTTCTTCGGTAGCAAGTAGGAGAACATCTTTTCCTTTTTTAAACAGAAGTTTTGCTGATATCAATTTTTGAAGCATTTTTATGAATATTCATAACAGCACGCTTTCCTAAACCTATATAAATGGGTACAAGATTACTCAGAGTAGAAAGAATTACAGTTTCCATTTGATCGAATTTCTACTCGTAAGTAATTGGATAATATTTACTTTATCGCTGAATAAAAAAGAAAAGTTTTTCTCTCTTTAAACAGAAGATGGATTGTCATCTAGTCAATAGGGATAGTTTGCGAGAAATTTGTTTGATGCAAAACGACTTAACATTGCAGTTAATTTTTATTACTTGAAGCTGTGAAAAGAAGGTTAAGATAGATAAAAGAATATAAAAAATGATGGATACATTTTAAAATAAAAAATTATAATTCTGTTAATTCCACATAAGTTGCTGCTGATATTGGTGACAAAAGAAATTTGATCAAAAAAATATCAAAATTATTTGAGGACATTCCTCATGGCATGTAGGCTAAACCTTTTTGTTGGTATGGGTGAGATTTTCTTTGAGCAGAAATTGATTCTATCCCCTGAAATCAGTAATAATCTCTCAGGTTATGTCGTAAACTTTTTAGGGATGTTACAACGCCACTATCGTCCTTTTATGAAAAATGTTAGCATTTCAGATGAGCAGTTGTGAGGAATTTCAACGTTTAATACAGCAAGATCCAGAAACTCTCACGGATTTAGAACGGGCTTCAAGATTTTTATATTTACAGCGATTAAGTTTTAGAGGGAATGTAAATCGTACGATGAGAGTAGAAAACCATCGTAGCGCGCGGGGGGCTTAAGCCCTTCCAATTTGAATGCGTGCTAAAACTTATTTTCCACTGTTTAGCAGGTGTTAGCATTGAACATTTAGACTAGTCTGATTTTATTGTGCGTTATGATCGCCTAAAAATCTTGTTTTATCTTTCACCACTTTAATTGTGGTTTTGAGGGTGATTAAAGAAAGGATTTTTATAAGCGGGAGGATTATCAGCCGATGTCTAAGCTGCTTGCATAATAAGAGGGAGTTTTTTGTCTTTAAACAATATGCTAGAAATTCAAAAAACTTTAGTTAATTTTATAAAAGAGGTTACACCATCTTATACAGACTGCTCTGCAAATAACACAATTGCTGGTAAGGAATGGGGCATCACCAATTTTGATTTCTAAAAAAGAAACAATACGTATTAAATAGTCTTTAACTTTGCAGACTTTTTGAGAATCCTTTCAGAATCTTTTGAAAAAAGTGAACTGATAGAAGATATTTCTATCAAAATATAAAAACAGAACGATATGTAGGCAATCTAGGCTTTAGAAACAAGAATCAAAGCGTATAAAGATGCATAGAAGTGAGATTGAGACATATCATTTTTATGATTCAATAAAAAATAAAAATTAAAGAAAAAATTTTATATCAAAAATTTAAGGTGGTTTAAAAGGTGGACGGGCAATGCATGGAAGGATGAGCGAGAAGGTGAATTAGGGGAGAGCGATTTATAGATTATCAGTATCTTTGTAAAAGTATCTTCTCAAGATAAATATTGTGATGAAATAGATTGTAGTTGAATGTTCGAAAAGATAATACGCACTCTTAACTTTTCCGTTATACACATCACAATAAAAGCCGTGAAAAGCACGGTCTTATTACAAACTTTCTCTAAAAGCAGTACATGAGTTTGCAAGATATTACAGTAATATTTTAAAAGAAGGATTTTATTTCAGGAAAAAATTATCTTAAAATAGTAAAGCAATATTCTTCAAGAAATTGCTAGGCGACTTTTGAAAGTAAAAAAGCTAAGTTAAAAAATAAAAGCAAAAATGGTTGTTGGTTTTCTCAACTGGAGTTGCATGTCATTTCCCACATAGGGAATTTACCTATAGAAAAATTAACAGCCAAGATCATTCACAATGTTTTCCCGCCACTTTAGCATGAAAAAGCAGATATAGTGCGAAAGTATTTGCCTTATCGTCAACATCATTATTATAATTAGGAAGCTGAAACAACATCATTTACAAATCACATAAAAGCCTTACCATTATTCATTATATAGCTCCGTAGATTGCTTTTCTTCAAGCATGCCAGCCCCTAGATGTTATTTTTGTTGAAAACAGAACCTTTGTGTATGATCAGTTCTTTGAACGACGATAGTAGTGCAATCCATAAAATCTTTTCTCATCTTCTTTTGATAGGATAACAAAGATGTCCTTAGAATACATCAATAGACTCAATCATTTTACACAAACATAATCTGTTGAATCCTTTAGTTTCAATTCAGACACCTCAGTCACTCTAATTAAATCTAATTGACCACCAGAGTGTTTTAATCCTTTAAGTGCTTTTACTTTTAATCTGAATGTATCCACCTCTTTCAAATCTTTTCATTGATTGATGTTTCAGAGGAATTATATTTTTATCACTTTATTTTCCGTTTATCTCTCCAACCACATAAACGTTCACCTTGTTCGTTATGTTTTAAAATATCTCTCGCCAAATTTGGACTAATGACATTGATATCTTGTCGATTCAAATAAATTGGCAGCCATCCAATACAAGAAGTTCGTTCATTCGTCGCGCAACCAGCTAGAAAGCTTAGTGCGCACATCA
Source organism: Bartonella sp. CM86QHHN (assembly GCF_042194695.1). Taxonomy (NCBI): domain Bacteria; kingdom Pseudomonadati; phylum Pseudomonadota; class Alphaproteobacteria; order Hyphomicrobiales; family Bartonellaceae; genus Bartonella; species Bartonella sp. CM86QHHN. The sequence continues at coordinate 16,107 of NZ_JBHIND010000010.1, read as the reverse complement.
GCATCACTTTTCTTATTAATTTCATTTTCTACCTCAAGCCGTGTTGTCGCTATCTTGAAATCTTCTTTTGTTTGCTTTTGCTTCTCAACTTTTTTCCCAAGAAAAAAGGCTTTGACTAAAGCTATAAGAAAAGCTGCTATGAGCGCTGACGTCATTGTCAGATATTTTTTTATCCATAAAATCATAGACGGTGTTCCTGAAAACGTTTAGCAATGTATATCATAGCCGTACAAGCGGCTAAAACCATAATGCCTGCTAGAACCCATTGAACAGGACCATTTCCTGCAAAAAGACCTCCAAGCCCTGAAAAAGAACCTATGATTGGTGCAAGAGCTTCTACTTTGCAAATACCTGTTACGCCTTCTGGTTCTACTACATGATAATTGGGGGCAACATGAGCTCCTTTTGCCCACAATCCTGCTTCGGTTGCTCGGCGATTGACAAGACCTTGGATACGTTTTCCTCCCACTCTTGTCCATTTTTGCAATTCGGTTGGTATCGCTTCATATTCACCTTTATTAAGCTTTTTTAAAAGTGTAGAACTACGAAATGCTGTGATTCCTACATTATAGCAAAATGATACTAATGCCGCGAATTGTTCATCGTTTAAAGGAACGGTAACGGCTTTTTCAACAACAGCTTCATACTCCCTCAAGTCCTGACAAAGGATTTTTTCAGCTTCTTTTTCCGTAATTTGCATATCTTTGTGAACGCTTGGGGCACCAGCAGCACTTGTATGTCCATAACCAATTGTCCAGACACCACCAGAATCTTCATAAGCTGATAAACGCAAGCCTTCCAATTGCTTAATCAATACAAGCCCTTCTTTTGATATTTTTCGCATTATTTTTACCTATAAAAAACTACACAAAGCAGGATATGAATTAAAAACTTACATCTACTCATTTTTAAGAACAGAACAGCGAAAGGGCATAATAAATTCAAAACATCCATAGTGGATTATTTTAAGATCTATATCATTTTTTTGAATAAAGATTATGCTAAATACTATTCATTTTGCAGCAATTGATCTCCATCTAAAGACAAAAACTTTATAATAATTCCATTTATAATCAAATAGATTTCACTCATAAATTCTTACAGTTGATCCAGAATAATTTAGAAGAACTTTACTTGAAAAAAACTTGAATAATTCCAATGACAAAAAGCATTTTTAACAAAAAATAAGAGACATAATAATTAATGAAATAATTAGGTGTTGATTTTTAAGTAATTTCAAAAGTCATAAATTGCACCACAGAATTTTTTTATAAAAACAAAAAAACATTATAATTTAACATTATATATCTAAAAATTATCTTAGAATCAATAATACATATACATAACGTGTTATACATATTTAATAAAAAAATCTATAGTTAATTTAATTATTCTTTGTTTTTTCCCCTAATTGCTTAATTTCATTAAAAAATACCTTTATGAAGGATTTTAAATAAACTGTTACATAAAAACATAATGGATATTTCTCCTCTCTTACAGTCTGTTTCCAACTGAAACAATATATTAGTGGAGCATATTCAATATATAGACCAATGATATTTGATATTTTTTAAAAGAATATTGTACTGTAATAAATTTGAACAAGTAGTTCGGTTTCATATATTTTCTTTTTCATATGAAGCATTTGGTGGGGCGTTTGGGTCCAATGGTATCATCTTTGTCTGGTGTTGTATTGGCTACGTTTCCAGCAGCATCTTAAACAAATCAATCGAGCTATTGAAATCTTTTTAGAGGCAATAGCACAAGAGACACAAAAGATTTTGACAAAAAGCTGCTTGACAATATAGGAAGCTCTCTCCTCCTAGCATCCCAGCCCATTCACATAACATAAAAAATAAAAAGGCAATGAGATGATATTTGATGATGGCAATAGATATGTAATAATACGTGAGTGTGCACAGCTTTTTAGTATATCCACAACAACGATTCGCAATTGGATGCTTCAGAGGGGGCCGGAGCCATATAAGCTAGGGTGAGCAGTGAGGTGGAGAAAGAAAGAGGTTTTAGCATTTACTCCAGAGAAAAATACGGAGCAAATAACAACAGATTAGATAAAATTGCATAAACCCTAGAANCGACACGTGAGTGTGCACAGCTTTTTAGTGTATCCACAACAACGATTCGCAATTGGGTGCTTCAGGGGTTGTTTCCGGAGCCTTATAAGCTAGGGAGAGCAGTGAGATGGAGAAAAAAAGAGATCTTAGCCTTCACTCCAAAGAAAAATAAGGAGCAAATAAGAACAAATTAGGTAAAATTATATAAACTGTAGAAGGTGGTCTAAAAGGTGGTCTGAAAATGGCTGTTTAAAGAAAAAATCTATATATTTCAATACGCTAAATACAAAAAGTGGTGCCGCATGCCGGATTCGAACCAGCGACCCCATCATTACGAATGATGTGCTCTACCAACTGAGCTAATGCGGCATAGGTTTGTAAGTCAATGAGACAAAACTAATTTGAGGGTAATAGCTAAAAGTACGTATAAAAGCAAGAATGCATTTTTTCAATAATTTATACATATGATAATAATTTGAAGGAGAATTATGTAAAAGTCAGAGGAAAGTATTCTTTGACCTTAATGCTATAAAATGCTTTTCAATTTACGATAGCACTTAAATTAAGAAGCTGGGAATGTAGATCTTTAGGATGAAAAATGGTGTCAAGATAACTTAGTAAAGATAAAAACATTTTCTGATTCTTAAGAAAGAAATTTGTTGCATAGAGTGATTGGGAAAATAAAGATCATCATAAACCTTTTATAATGTGCAAATAGATGAGTAGAATTAGTTGAGAAGTTACTTCTCATTTTTATGGGAAGAAAAAGGGAGGAGGATTAATAAAATTAATCACGTTTTTTATTTAAGAGGGAGTAAAAATCATGTCGGATGAAGATCGGCTGATAGAACTAGAAATGAAGCTAGCTTACCAAGAAAAATTCATTGAGGAACTTTCTCGAGAGGTAACTAATCAATGGAAAAGTTTGGATGAGATATCTAAAAAAGTTGATATTTTAGCGAGACGATTTTCAGATTTAAAAGAACTAGAGTGTTACTGAAGCTGTTATCTTACCATTTTCTCAATAGGGAGAAGGTGCGAAATATTTTTTATCACAATTGCAATTATTTACAGAGGAGTTTTTATTTCACGCATTTTGTTAGACTTGTAGAATAATTTTTATAAGCTTCTTCATTAATTTTAATAAGTTCCAATCTTATAAGGAGAGCTGATATTAGAAGACGTTTTTTTATATGGGGTTTCTAGTACGAAAATTAAGAAAAGTTTTTGTAGAGTATTAAAGAAACAGCCATAGAAAAATATATGAACTGCAATATTTTAAGTTTTTTCTGTACAGAGTTTTCTTATAGGTGGGAGGTAGATTTATTCGCTAATTTTTTTAAATTGATACAAATAAAGTGATGTTATTGTTATCTATAGAAATCATAAGTGAGCGCCTATATTTATAATGAAGCGTTTTAATTTTTTCTGATGATCAAGTGATCTTCAGTTGTTTTAATAGAGTGAGGGGTTTTAAGCGACATCGATTATGTTATAGTACAGAGAGCTCTAGAAGTTTTTTTCAAGATCAAATGTACTCTTCGTTATATGTATATGATATTTTGTGAAAAGGCTTTTGTTTTTCGTAATTTAAGATACAAAATACTATTGCTAAAGCACCAAAGATAGACCATGCGGGTAAATAAGTGAGAGTAATGCAAATTGAGGACAGAAAATCAGGCATTACCTTGCATAGAGATTGATTAAGGTGATAGATATCTGTTTGCAGAAGGTTTGTTAAAATTTTATTAAAGGGGGTTGTTGTCCAATGTGATGTGATTACAGAGTGTGCGTTATCAATGACCAATGCTATAATGGTTAGTGTAACGAAAATGAAGGACATTAATTTAAATAAAGGGTGGAGCATATTTTTTCTTAAAACTTCAACGGGACATACGTATAATGCACAAAAAAATAAGGAGTTGCATTATGATAAGAAAATAAGTTTACGTTTGTTTTGTGTTTTTTGAAAGAGGTGCCTAATTTTTCAATAAAAGTTGAGGTTAAGTTCAACAAAAGTAGTGAGGCATGATGTCTGAAAAAAAGCACGAGGAATTGAAGCGTAGCCTTCAAAATCGCCATATTCAAATGATTGCTTTGGGTGGCGTTATTGGGACGGGACTTTTTTATGGGTCAACCGAGGCAATTCAATTAGCTGGTCCCTCAGTTATTTTATCTTATCTTGTCGGCGGGCTTATTATGTATTTCATTATGCGAATGCTTGGTGAAATGTCAGTAGAAGAACCGTCTTCAGGAGCATTTAGTTTTTTTGCTTATAAATATTGGGGGAGATTAGCTGGTTTCATAACAGGTTGGAATTATTGGTTTCTTTATATTCTTGTGAGCATGGCTGAACTTACAGTGATAGGGTTTTACCTTGATCATTGGATTTTGATTGATCATTGGAAGACATCTTTCATTGTTCTTTTATTTGTTACATTTGTTAATTTGTTTAATGTTCGTTTTTATGGAGAATTTGAATTTGTTTGCGCTTTGATCAAAGTGGCTGCTGTTATTGGTATGATTATTTTTGGAATTTTTCTCATTGTCACTGGACTAGGGGAAAATCAAGCGAATATTCATTATCTTTGGGACCATGGTGGTTTTTTCCCTTATGGAGCAGTAGGGGTTGTTTTAGCAACTTCTGTAGTAATGTTTTCTTTTGGAGGAACGGAGCTTATTGGTATTGCTGCTGGAGAGGCATCTAATCCACAAAAAACAATTCCAGCGGCTATCCGTCAAGTTATGTGGAGGATTATAATTTTTTATATTGGATCTATCAGCATTATTATGATAATCAGCCCTTGGAATATGATTGGAAAAAATGGTAGTCCTTTTGTCACAATTTTCGAGACTATAGGAATTCCTGCTGCTGGTCATATTTTGAATTTTGTGGTGATTATGGCTGCTATTTCTGTTTACAATAGTGGCATTTATTCTAATGGCCGTATGCTTTATAGTTTAGCTGTACAAAAAAATGCACCACATATTTTTAGTAAACTGAGTGCTGCTCGTGTTCCTTATATTGCTATCCTTTTTTCTTCATTATGTACGGCGTTGATTGTCGTTGTTAATGCTCTTGTTCCTGATAATAGTTTCATGCGGATCATGGCTCTTGCAACTGCAGCAGCAGTGATTACTTGGGCTATTATTGTTATTGTTCATTTGAAATTTCGCAATGCCCATAAGAACAGAAAGGGCGATTTTATTTATGCGTTTGGTTTATATCCTTACGCTAACTATCTTTGCCTCTGCTTTCTTGTTTTATTATTTTGCATTATGTTTGTCAGTGGTTTTGGGAAAAATGGATTGATGACTCGACTTTTTGATATGATAGGAATAAGCTTGCCTTTTCTTGAAGCATATATTCCTGTACAGATGCCTGATATGAGTTTGGCAGTCATTATTATTCCTCTATGGTGCTTGTTATTACTTTTAGGTTATAAACTGAAGCGATAGAGAAAGAAGAGCTAATAAAAGGGATTGATTGGAATAAACCTTGGGGATTATAAAATTTGATAAGGTAACACAAGTTTTTGGTGATTTGTGTGTTTTAAGAAATATTACTGTACAGCTTACCGAAAGACGAGTTGCTATTATAGGTGCGAATGGTTCTGGAAAAAGTACATTTGTTCGCCTTATTAATGGGCTCCAATTACCATCTCATGGTTTTGTAAGCGTTGATGGGCTTGATACCAAACGCGATGCAAAAGCAGTAAAGCGTAAAGTTGGATTTGTTTTTCAAAATCCCGATAATCAGATTGTTTTACCATTAGTTGAAGAGGACTTATCCTTTGGTCTCAAAAATTTAAAGCTTAATAAAGATGAAATTAAGGAGCGTGTAGATGAAATTTTACAGCGCTATGAACTTCAAGATTTCAGAAATCACGCTGTCCATTTATTAAGTGGTGGGCAAAAACAACTTGTTGCTATTTCTAGTGTAGTTGCAATGAAACCAGACTACATTATTTTTGATGAGCCGACGACATTACTTGATTTGCGAAATAAGCATCGCGTTACGCAAGTGATAGAAGAATTACCGCAAACGGCAATAGTTGTATCGCATGATTTAGAGTTTTTGAAAAAGTTTGATAGAGTGCTGGTTTTTGATAAGGGGGAGATAGCAATTGATGATGTACCTTTTGTTGCTATAAAGGAGTATATAAGAAGAATGTCATGATCGGTTTATATATTCCGAGGGATACATTTATTCATAGGTTAAGTCCTGGAGTTAAGTTATTATTTCTTACGGCCTGTGGAACTTTTATAATAATGGTTTCTTCCATAGCGCTTCTTGGTTTATTTTTATTGTTGGTCATCTTATTCTATAGAGTCGCCAAAATCCCTTTCAAAACTGTGATAAAGCAATTTAAATCGATGGGATTGCTTTTAGTTCTTCTATTTGTATTTCAAACTATTTTTAGCGGTTGGCTTACGGGGGTTGAGGTCATATTACGTCTTGTTATCCTCTTTTCTTTATCATCAGTTATTTCATTCACAACAAAAGTGTCAGATATGGTGGATGCAATTGAAGCAGGCCTCCAGCCCTTTCGTTGTTTTGGTATAAATCCATCAAAAGTGAGTATGGTTATCTCTATGGCGATCAGGTTTATTCCTCTTTTGGGTGAAAAGTTTAATGAGGTACATGAAGCACAGCAAGCACGAGGACTTAATACTAACATTGTTGCTCTTGCGATACCTTTAATTATACGAACCATAAGAATGGCTTCAGAAGTGGCTGAAGCATTGGACGCGCGTTCTTATGATGCTGATACTATTGATATAGCATCTCATAATAATAAAAGTTTTTATAGTAAAAGAAGAATCAAATGAATACAAAAGATTTAGTTTATATTGCTTTATTTGCCGCTATTTATGCTATTTTGGGCCTTTTCCCTTCTATTTATCTTCCTTTTCTTCTAGGGGTACCTATTACGGCTCAATCGATGGGACCGATGCTAGCAGGGTCTATACTTGGGGCAAAAAGGGGTGCTTTAGCGTCACTCCTTTTTCTTGTTCTTGTTGCGATTGGATTGCCTCTGTTGCCTGGTGGTCGTGGTGGAATCAGTGTCTTTTCAGGAATTGCAAGTGGTTATTTAATAGGTTTTCCATTTGCCGCATTTTTTATTGGTTTAATGGTAGAGTTTTTTTGGCAGCGGTTAAATTTTATAACATTATTTATAATAAATACTTTTGGTGGCATTGGGATAGTTTATTCTTTTGGTGTTCCATGGACAGCTTATATGACCAAAGTTTCTTTACTGAAGGTTTTAATGGCTTCATCAGTTTTTTTGATAGGCGATTGTTTAAAAGTATTGATTGCATCCTTTATTGCACTCGCGATTAAAAGATCTGTTCCTCTCATTCATTCAAAGCATAATAACTAAAATAAATGTATTATTTTGTTATATTGTTATTATATAATATTCATATATCACTATTATTGAATTTAACTATAGTAATTTATGATGTAATTAAACACTGTAGAATCTAATATGATTCATATAAGTGATGTTATTAAAATAAATTATTATAGTATTTTTCTTTATATCTAAGGCATTTAAAGTGTACTTTTATAAATCTGATACTTTTTATTAATTGTACAACAATAACGAAAGCATTTCCCTAGTGAAGGAATAATTCAGTGAATACAAAAGATTTAGTTTATATTGCTTTATTTGCCGCTATTTACGCTGTTTTGAGTCTTTTTCCTCCTATTTATCTTCCTTTTTTGCTGGGCGTCCCTATTACAGCTCAGTCTATGGCTCCGATGTTAGCAGGCTCTATACTTGGAGCGAAAAGGGGAGCTTTAGCATCACTTCTTTTCCTTGTTCTTATTGCGATTGGGTTACCTCTATTGCCTAGTGGTCGTGGTGGAATTAGTGTTTTTTCAGGAGTTACGAGTGGTTATCTGATTAGTTTTCCATTTGCTGCATTTTTTATTGGCTTTATGGTAGAATTATTTTGGCACCGGTTAAATTTTATAATATTATTTGTGATAAATACTGTGGGTGGCATTGGGATAGTCTATTCTTTTGGAATACCATGGGTGGCTTATATGACACAGGTCCCTTTGCTGACAGTTTTAATAAGTTCATTAGGTTTTTTGGTTAGTGGTTTCTTGAAAGTGCTGATTGCATCCTTTGTAGCGTTGACCATTAAAAAAACCGTTCCTCTCATTCATTCGGAAAAAGGGGCAGTTCTGTACTGAAGAACAAGTTTTGCCAAATGTATGTAGCTTAAAAAGCACCACGGAATACCATTTTGTTTTGTCTACTTTTTATTGGTATTTTTATCTGCATAGCTCTCAGAGATAGCCATACGAAAATTGAATGTTTCGGCACCAAAATTCATTTTTGCTTTCAGGAGCAGCTCCCAAATAGCCAATTAATATCATTTTATTCAACATGCTTGTAAGTTTTATTCGATTTGCATATTATATGCATAAAGCCTTAGAATAATTTATTATTTTTTTAATATTTTTAGTTAATTAATCACTAATTTTTAAATTATTATTATATTAATTGTACAAAAACATGGATAATTAAGTGTTCATCTAAAACTCTTGATATATATAATACCCTTATAAATGTGTTAATATAAGTAAATGTATTAATATAAGGTATAAAAATGAGATTTGAATGGAATGAAGCTAAAACAAAAAGTAATCTTAGAAAGCACCGTGTAAAGTTTTGAAATAGCTGCAAGTGTTTTTGCAGCCCCATTCACTATGGTTAAACAAGACCGTATTGAAAACGAGAGTATGGTGAGCAAGCTTTATGGCTCATGGATGGTTTTTTATTAATATTCGTAGCGCATACTGTCCATGACGATAAAGATGGCATAGAGGTAATCCGTATTATTTCAGCACGACGAGCCAACTCGAAAGAAAAGAAACGTTATGAAGAAGAAAGTTCGTTATAAAATTGATGTAGGTAACTTATCACCTTTGACAGATAAACAGAGAGTTGAAGTTGATAAACTGGCTGCAATGCCGGACAGTGCAATTGATCATAGTGATATTCCGTCACTCAATGATGTGTTCTGGAAAAATGCCGTTCGCAATCCATTCTATAAACCACCCAAAACTGTCACAACAGTGCGTGTGGATTCAGACGTGCTAGCGCGTGACTTTAAAAGTCAAGGGAAAGGATATCAAAAGCGGATTAACGCCATTTTACGTGATGCCATGCTTCGTTCAATGCACTGATTTCTCCTCCACTTAAAAGCCGAGAAGGGGGGCCCATATTCTAAAAATCTAAGCAGCTTTCACTGCAGAGTTCTCTAAAACTCGTATTGCTTTTGCAATTAAAATTTTATAGCCTTAATTTTCAGCCAAACGATTCTAAACGACGCAGTATATTTGGGATACACTACCCTCCCGTAGTCACTAAGATAACTTAGGCAACACCTGCCGTCTGATAAGACATAGACATTGTAATTATGTTAACTTTATGAATACCATTAACTTCCTTTCTTATAAATATAAAATAGATCCAGCCTCAGAATTAGTTAATATCAATGATGCTGATAAATTTTTAGAGGAAGGGAGATACGATTTTAACTGTGATAATCAATGTGCTACCTTAATAATCGAAAAGTTTTCTGTTAACTCGAAGATCTGCTATTGGATTTATGTTTTAACGGGAGAAAATAGTCCTTATAATCCTGAAGTGATTGATTCTGAAAACGACTTTCAGAATATTCCTAACCCACGTTCTAAAAATCAGATTTAACAAAATAAGCAATATTTTGGAATTTTGATTCCTATAGAGTTAACTCTTTTCCCCCGAAAACGATTGATATCTTACCTGATATTGTTGGTAAGGAAGAGTTCGAAAAAAATTGCTTTTAATTAAAGAAATAAAACTGAAATATACACAACCAAAACAATTAGATTTTTTTGCAATGCAATCAGAAGACAACTTGCTAAAGATGGCTAAACTTTTGTTGGGTGAATTTCCCACGGATGATTATTCTGAAATGGAACTTGACTTGGGTATCAAATTTAAAGAAAAAAATAATTTTAAAGAATTATTTTTTGAATCTTTTTAAAAAATATAAATTAAATCCAGCATTTAAAAACATAAGTTTTGTTGGAAAGACACATAATAATTTTGATATAATCTTTAATACTGAAACTTTTCAACATAAATTTGCTATTAAAACAAGTAAAAATGATAATGGTATGTATAATGAAGGAAATATAAAAGAAAAATTAAAGCATGAAATTGTAAATTTTACTGTATCTCTTTAATAGAGCACTGTAGCGTGTAAATAGATATATTTATTAAACTGCGTGTACGCAACATAAGGAAGAATACACAGACTAAAAAAAGTACCAAATTATAATATTTGAATATCCAAGAGCAATATCTAAGTACCAAAGTACGGTATCCAATAAAAAAGAAAACTTGTGCTCCACGTACTTAGAAATGACAGGCAAAGAAACAGTTTCTTTATAACTACTTGGGAAAATTAAAACGACAAGCGCTAAAATTATTAACTTTAGGAGACTGTGCATATACTGATGTAACTCACATGTTAATCTCTTCCAACCTGTTGTATTGCCGCATTTATATTGTGGGTTGTTTTGCAACTCAGAAGGGATATTAGAATTGCATAAAATTGCAAAAACAGTTGTTACGATCACCAAAGAAATAGACGCGAATGTCAAAATACCCTGAATAAAGTCAAGATTTTTTCTTATTCCTAAAAAACATACAAATATAAAAATTATAACGCCAAACAAGGCTTTTCTCTTCTTATCTGTAAACATATTTATTTCCTGTGAAAAAATTATGATCTCAATTTCTTAAATTATTTTCTGATATAAAAACACAAACTACCTTTTAGTCTTTTTAGCATTTGCTTTTCTTTTAATAGCAATGTCTTCTATTGCATCCAGTTGCTTTTAATATTTTAGTTAACCTCGTCTATGATTTATCTATAGTTGATGATAGCTTTAAACACAGAGCTCCATAATCCCAAACTCTTGCTTGCATTTTGATACCCAAATCCACCTTTCAACAAAGCCCATCGCACTGGCAATCCTTTCATAAAGATTAAAGAAAAGCTCTGTTATTTCAAAAGTACACGAAAGGGAATCATAATTGCCGCAACATTTTTTGCGCTGATGCTGGCTACTCATGTTTTAAAAAACAAATATTTTGAAATTCGCGTATCCTAAAATCCTTAATTTGTATTAATGGATTTATTTACTTTATAAATTTGATACTATAGAGCTATTTTAGCTTCTAGAAATATATTGTACATTAAAAAAACTTTTTAATCACTCTTTAAATGCATATCCAATCCAAAAATGATCAGCACTTTTCACTATTTTGCTATTTTTTAGAAATCTATTTTAAACTCTCCTCATTATTTCATGAGGAGTTTTGGCGCGTGAAAGAAGATCTTTTTCAGTCTCTTCACAATACTTAGAAAAATCTGTTGCTCTTGGAATGATTTTTTTTAGACATGCTTTCTACGTTGCTCTGCAAAATGCGTTTTAAGAACTCTTTCAAAATCAATAAGGAAATACCTTTGAGTTCAGTTTGATAAGCTTGAGAAGAGGTATTATAGTCCATATATTTTTGCATGTGGAAGCTACCACAAGAGAACAAGCGAAAAGTATTAGAGATATCATCATTTGAAGCTTTTACAGCAATAAACCTGTGAAGCCATATGCAAGTCTCAAGTGCGTTTTCTTCATTCGGTTTTTGTTTTTAATTTTCCATACGACACACGGCTATTTCAGGCTATTACTTTGGGTTGATTAAGATTTGTAAGGAAAGTTGATTGGCAAGCAGTTAAGGCTGAATTTAAAGACTGGGATTATAAAGCCCAAGGGCTGACAGAAGCCGGTGCGGCTATCCGTGGCATTGGCTGTCACGGCGGTTACAGGCGGAGCAGCCTCGGGCGCTGCTAGTGCCATTACCGGTGCTTTGGGGCTTGGCTCGAGCACCGCCATGAATGCAGCGATACAGGCAGGTGTCCAAGCGCTGATTAACAAAAGCGCTGTGGCTTTTGTCAATAATCGCGGCAATATTGCCGGCGCCTTGCATGAGTTAGGTTCTTCCAAGAATGTTCTCAGCATTGTCTCATCGATGTTGACAGCGGGCTTAACCAGCCAAATAACGGAAATGGCAGGTGTTGGACAATCCTTGCCCAAAACGGCTCCTCTGGTTGATCGCATCACCCGTGAGGCGGAAAAGAACTTGATCAAAGCCGCCATTGGCACAGGCGTGCAAACGGCTCTTGAGGGTGGTTCTCTTGACAAGAACTTTTTTAACAATCTGCGCATCGCCCTGTCTGATACGGTTGGCAAATCGTTGGCGGAAGAAATCGGTACCGCCAAGGCTGAAGGCAAAATAGACACGGTCACGCAGATCGTTGCCCATGCCGGTCTTGGCTGTTTAAAAGGCGCGGTTGCGAGCGGTGCTTGCTCTGCCGGTGCTGTGGGGGGTGCTGTGGGCGAAGCCACTGCTATGCTCCAGTTTCAATTATGGGTGCAAGGCATTGTGAAAGAGGAAATGGGGGATCTAAACGGTCGCACCCCAACTGCGGAAGAGGAAGCGCGTATAAACGCAAAGATTGATGCGCAGTTTGCTGACTTTAGAGACCACACCATTGATGTTGCACGGGCTGCGGGGGGGTGTTGCCGCTGCCATTGCCGGTGGCGATGTTGATGCCGGCGCTGATGCCGCTGGTAATGCTGCGGAGAATAATTTTCTTCCTGCGGTAGCAGCATTAACAGCATTCATTGTGTCGCTTACACTAGAAGAGTTGGCGGCTCTGTCTCTTTTTATGGCTGGCGGAGCAACTATTTTATTGGATCCTCTAGTAATGGGACGGCTATAACGGATTTCCTTGGCTATTTGTTTGCATCGAAAAATGCAGAAGAAGACAGCGAAAAAACAAACTAAAGTCACAAAGAAGAAAAAAACAAAGCTTCTCAGAAGGAAAGTAAAAATAAGACAAAAAACCGAAACAATAAAGAAACACAAAACAATAATGATGGAATGGGTAATATATTTGAACAAGTCAGGAAGCATCATGATAAAAAACGCGATGAAAAAAACAAGAATTAAATGATGAAGGATGTATAGTATGCGAGACAGAAATAGTATTCAAAACTAAGACGGGTAAGGGGTAGTAAAATTTCGTGCGGAATTTGTTTATATAAAGGATGGTAAAATAAACATTGGAGAAGTAAAAACGGGAAAGAATGCTAAATTAAGTGAAAACTAAAAGATTTTGAAAGAAGCATATAAAAAAGGAAATGCTGAGTCCACAAAAGGAAAATTTATAATTTTTTTAAAGATAACAAATAGTTATTAGAGGCATATCAAGAATCGTTCAAAGATTTTAAAGGAAGTGATAAAGAATTAAACCAAGCTAGTAAAAAATGGGTTAAAGAACAATTGAGTAATAAGTTAGACAAAACCGACATTAACGTTTTTCATTATCCAGGACTTTTTGAATGAAAGTGAATAGCGATGCAGACCAAAAACGTAACAGAGATGTTAAAAACGCTTGGCTGGGAACCTTATCGTGCTGAAGATGCTAGTATGTTTGCGCATTATCATCTTCCCGATCGCATTGTAGGCATTAGTTATGATGTTGTAGATTATGGAGATGATGGGGGAAAGTTTCGGCTATCGGCTAATCTTACCACTGCTGCTTATTGCCTTGCTTGGGAATATGCTAGTGGTGAAGTATCACAGGATAAGTATGAAGATACGCTGTTTTCTGAGAAAGAGGATTTCGATGTTACAGCTTCAGATCTTTCAGAAAGCCATGTTAAGGAATCTTTAAATAGGGTTATCGCTTGGGCGCAAGCACAAGATATTGAACAAAAATTACGTGAAAAAGCAGCTAATCATTCTGCTGTTGCAGAAGCATTACTTGGTGATATTGATGCTTTAAAAAGTTCTAAATTTACACCCCAATTACATGTACCAGAATTTGCAGATTACAAAACAATAGGGTGGATTGAGCGCCTCATTCTTTTTGCGCAAGCTTATAAAAACGGGGAGTTAGATGACATTTTAGCGCGTAAAAAACCTAAACAGTGGTCGATGAGTCTTACAGCAGCAACTCGCATTTTTAAAATTCAAGGGTGGTTTGCCACAGAGCTTGGGAAAATGTGGTTGGTTTTGCCGGATCGTTTTATTAAGTTAGATTTTGGCTTTGTACATCTCTATGATCAGTATAATGTTCATCTCGAAGCTGAAATATCTAATGAAGAGATTTCTTTGGCTTGCTTGTATATTCATTTTTGTGGACAACGTAATCTTGTACAACCTATGGATATTTATCGATCTTTTAATACGATTGGAGGGGAGAATTTTCGTGGGGTTGATAAAGGAATTGATATTTGTATAGAGATATTGAATGAGCAAGAGTTGACAAAAATCTCTGAGCGGATAATGCAATGGGCACGTGCCCAAGATTTACAAGCATCAATAGAAAGCAAAACGCTTATCCAAAAATATAGCTATTATCCAGCTGTGATTTGGCATTTGGCTTGTTTAGCATTGAAAGGTCAAATTGATGTCCTAAAATCCTATCAAGATTCTATCGCAGAGGGTAAGCTACCTGACCATTTGCAAAATCTTGATAAAGAACTGGAGGGGTATGTTAACCATGCCGTTAAATTTGCTGAAAAACATCTGAAAATCCTTAATGAGCGAGAGGCAGCAGAAGCACATCTTAGTCCACAAGTTTTGATTACTTTCAATAAAGTTGCAGAGCAATTAAAAGAAATGGGGTGGACAGTTTATCGTGATAAAGACTACAATCGCAATGCTTATTTTATAAGTAAAGACCGTATCATCAATATAATGTATAACCTTCAAAGTGATGAAGAAGAGCCGATTGTTGCATTTAAGGCTTCCCTTTCAACACTTGGCTTTTCCTCTGCTCATAAAGAGATTTTCTATAATATGCCTCAATATATAGCCCTCAAAGAAGAAGTAGAAGAAGTTTATACAGTTTCTAGTACTGAATTGGCTGAAGACAAGGTGAAACAGATCAGTGCGGATATTCTTGAATGGGCTGATCGGCAAAATATTAATCAAATCATTTATGATTATGCAGCTTTGCCAACAAACAGTGAATATGATCTTATAATGCACCATTTTATTGCGCTTATTCTTATTGGGGATGTTGAAAAGCTCAAATCTTACAAGGAGAATTTTAGAAAGGGAAATTCTTTAGGTTTTGTGAAGGGTGTCACGAAGTACATAATCGACAATGCTCTTACGCTTGCACGGTGTTATCGAGCAGGTTTTCCTAAAAATGCTCCGATTTTAAGCTTGGATCCGCAAACAGCATCTGTTGCTTCCAAAACTATTGCTGTTGAGGCGACAGAGGAAGCGGATGACACTGATGATCATCTTACCATGGAAAGTGCTCATGCACTTTTAAAAAGCTTAGGCTGGTTAACCGAGAAAATCAATGAGAATGACCATATGGCAAGCTATCAATTGGCTGATCGTGAAGTAGATATTCTTTATAACGACGAAGTTGCCAAAGATTGTCCGCAATTTGATAGCGCCTTTATGATTAGTACCGGTATTCTTTCCGCTGCTTGTAAATTCATTGATCCTACCCACACGGAAGATATTCCAGATATACAGCTTAATTTTGAAGCCAAGGGATTAGAAATCTTTGAACCAGAAGTCACTACGGATCGTTTAACACAGGCGCTTGATGATGCGCTAGAATGGTCAGTCAAAGAGATTGACCTTTTTAAAAGGCTACGCTCTGATTATGGCACTGTTCCTTGGCAACGGGATGCAACATCTAAAGCAAACGATACGGATTATGCTTTACTTCATTTTGGCGCTCTTGCTTTATTGGGTGATGTTGAGACCTTACAATCTTATCAGAAAAGCTTTACGGCAGGTGATCACCTAGGCTTTGACGAGAGCACCAACAAAAACCACCTTGAACGTGCATTAGCTTTAGCCAAAGAAGTAGCAAAGGTGAAGCAAGTGAGCTACGCTTTGATTGAACGGGTAGC
>NZ_JBHIND010000048.1:0-6472 GCF_042194695.1 Bartonella sp. CM86QHHN | reverse complement strand
ACCTGTCTTTATCCGAGAAACCACTGCATTATGTGAAACACCCATCTTCTTCGCAAACGCACGAACCGATAGACCCTTACGATTCTTCTTATTCATAGTTGCTCCATTTTGAATGGTATATACGAATTATTGTACACTTTAATTATTGACAAGGCTTTATTTTTCGTGTACATAAAATATATGAAGATAGTGTGGGATGAACCAAAAAGAGCTTTAAACATTGTTAAACATAAGCTTGATTTTGCTGATGTTATTTACTTTGACTGGGAACATGCTCTTATTGATGCAACCCATTCAAACCGCATGAAGGCTATTGGACATTTTGCGGATGGCACAACAGTTATTGTTTTTGCAAAGCTTGGCAATGAAGCGATATCCATTATCAGTTTTCGTCAAGCGAATAAAAAAGAAAGAGAGGTTTTCAATGACTATCAAAAAAACCTTTGAAACAGGATGTGGCTATACAAAAGAAGACTGGGACGCTGTGGATTCCCCACCACTAACAGATGAAGAACTTGCACGCTTAAAGCCAGCTAAAGACGTTTTACCAGCCTCTTTTTTTAAGTATGTAACAGAAGAGCGCCGTAAACGTGGGCGTCCACCCGTTGAATCTCCTAAACAAGCGGTTACTCTCCGTCTCGACCCAAATGTTATTGCCTCTTTTAAAAAACAAGGAAAAGATTGGCGAACACGTATGGGTGAAGTCTTAAAAAAAGCAAGTGGCAGCTAAACCAACCACCTCCCCATTTTTGAGAACGGGGAGGGGAGTTCTGTTTTTAAGTTAAGCAACCTTTTTAATGGGGCTTTCTAAATCTGGTTCGTAAGCTTTCAAAAAAGGATTCATAGCCATGGGAAACTCTGAAGCTCCGAAATCTGTAAGAACTGCCAGAATCTTTGTAAAATTGGGCACTTCATCTTGAAGTTCTAAAATCAAAGCTTTTTCCACCACGCCCATGACCTGCACCAGCGTGTTACAATCCTCATCTCCAACACTTTGATGATTGGAAAATTGAGCCAACGCTATCCACAAATCGCATAAGAAGTCGACACTGCTATTCATTGCACACCCCCAAAGATTTGCTCTCTCAAACATGCCAATCCTCTGGATGTAATTTTTGTTGAAGGGAGCACTTTTTCTGTACCATCTGGTCTTTGAATGGTGATAGCAGGACAGTCCATGAAACCTTTTTTGATTTTATCTTGATAAGGTAACAGAGGCGCCCCTGGAGTACGCCGATACACCCAACCATGTTTACGCAAGTAATCAGTTAAATCCTTTGGTCGTACTTCCAACATCTTTGCTGCTTCAATAAGACCGAATAAACCATCAGAGCGTTTTAAGCCTTCCAAAGCCTCTGCTTTAGGCTTGAGTGTATTCACCTCATTTCTTAAGTCTTCTAATTGATTAATACTCTCTAAAAGGAGCTGTTTGATCGTAAGAGGATTTTCCAATGCATTGGCAAGATTTATTTGCGGTGTTGCTACTTGTTTCAAAAGTCGTTCACATTTGATAAAATATTGACGAGCTTCATGTCCTTTATCGTTACGCTCTATCATGGAAAGGTGTTTAGCCATGTCTAAGGTGAGGTAGTATTCTATGCTTGGGCGCCCACCTTTTTCTAAATTTTTAGAAAAACCTATAAAGTCTATATTTTCTCGAAAATTACATTCTTTAATGCGATTTTTAATCCAGTCTGCAAACTTTGATGTAATTTCCAAAAATGCGTGCAATTCACGCGCATTAACAGTTTGAACAGTTTCCTGATCAATAACCTGTTCTGATATTTCTATAAGTGTGTTCATAATGAACTCCTAGTTGTTAGAGGTTTCTTAATGACACTCTAAAAGAGTGCCGGGCGCTAAGAAACACGGCAACTAGCCCGTCGTTATGCTTTCCCCGAAAGGGTATTATATGGCATAACCACACCCGACAATATTATTATATGCATATAGCATACAATGAGTCAAAGCTTTTAAATTGCGGAAAACGAGTTATTTCGGCAACCAATCCGCTAGTTGTTTTAAGGTGTTTCTTAGGCACCTGATTCGACAATAGATATAATGATACTGTCTTGTCAAGTGATAAAAAACTTTTTCTAAAAAATAATCCACTATTGTACAGTGTGTATATGAGGACACATTAAATTTGTTATTTATCAATGAGTTAAGTGTACAATGTACAGTTGATTTGAAAATTCTGTCGCTAGCGATAGTTCGCGCTCGCCTGCCCCGCAACGAAGCCAACCCGCTGGGAAGTACCTTTTGCATTGATTTTATTGTATTTTTTTCTGGAGAAAACCAAAGCGCAAGTGATAATCTGCTTTAAAAATTACAATTAAAGTGAGTAGTGTGGTGACATAGCTTAAGAACATTATTTAGCTTTCTTATTGGCGGCATATTCTTGACGAGCAAGTTGGTACTGTATATTGGCAATTAATCTTTCATTGGCTTTTTTTACAATAGCACTTGCAATTTCTGGCTTAGACATCACTTTAGCAATTGAAGGTCCTTCTTGTTTTGCAATGGGGAATTGATCTCCGTCATCTCTTTGAAACACATTCCCTCCCATTTTCAATTCAACACGCTTTGGAAAACTGCCTCCCTTGATAAAACCATGGGGTAAGATTTCTTTCTTTCNGGTGTTCCAGAACCAATGATATCTGTCTCAAGAAACCTTGCTGTTGCCTTTTCTTTAATATAAACACCTCTTCTTATACGCTTTATTTGGGCTGATGAGATGTCTGCAACTTGCTTTTCAGTAAAGCGTTCAACTTGTTTTGCTGTAGTGTTTAGAGCATTACGCAGAGCCCAATTAAGGCGAGGGGCTTGAAGGCTTGTGAAGGTATCTTTTGCCTGTTGAAGATACCATTTTTGGTGGATGATTAACTTCAACTTCTAAGCCTTTTTTGGGGTAGGTGACTTGGAAGCTTTAGATGCTTTTGGCTGTTCGAGTGGAATTTCCTCTGTCACTGGTTCAGACGATGTTTGTACGGCTTCTTGTTCTATCTGTTTAATTTGTTCAACTGCCTTGTCTGTTTTTGCTGTTGTCTTGACTCCAATAAAAGGTTTTACAGCATTAGCGCGCTTGAGACGTGCGTAGACTTGATTGGAAACTTCAACAAATGGATTATTGGGTGTTGATGGTTCAAATCGAACAGTGCTTTTATTGTCTCCAACAACACACATTGGCTTAGTGATGACAGTTTTCATCATTGCTCCTTTTGAGTCATAATTAATGACATCATTAGTCAAATATTGATTGTTATTCTGTGAAAAATTGATTAGTCAGAATTATCTAGAAAACAGAGCTTTCTAGCCATATTAAAGGCTTGATATTTCATTGAATTTTTGGGAATATTTTTGAATTTTGGACGCAATACAACCAATGCAGTGCCGTCATTAAATACGATTTTTTACACCATGCCAACAAAAAAATCTATATTTTAGATTTTATAAATTATTGTGAAATTATTATAGGAGGGAAAGGCAATGACAGGTCCAGAAATATTAGATGCCATGTATATAATATCAATGATAGTTATATCCCTCTTAACTATAGCGTTTTGTTTGCCTGCCGCCTTTTGATTTTCATTAATAGTTTGCGGATCATATGCAATTACACGCTTTTGTAAAAAAATCGAGAGTGAGAAATTTTTCCAGATTGATGAGCTAAATATTAAGCTCGTGACGGGCTGCTGTTGCCAAAAAAGCAGATCTTGTTAAACCTCTCTTTTGTGCACAATTATCAATTGCACGTAAAAGCCCTCGTTCAATTGATATATTTGTGCGTATGACTTCTGAATCATTTTCAATAAAAGGAACTTGTATTAAAAAAGCTCCTTCTGACAAAGCTGTTTTGACAGATTTCCGTTGTATGACTTCTTCAAATTTTGAAGGAATAGGCACTCTATCTATATCTTCACAATAAAGTTGGAGTGCTTCTGTTGCATTTGCGATTAAATTTTCTTCCTCATCAGCAGCAGAAAAAAGTCCCTCAAAATCAGGAAACTGAACACCAAAAGCAGATTCTTCATCTTTATGAACAAGAGCAAAAAATCTTTTCATTCTTCTTCTCCTTCTTTTAACCAGCCTGCTTGTTGTGCGATAGAACGTGCTGTACCAATCGGAAGATTTTTTTTAGGATGTGGAACGATAACAACCTTATCATCTTTTTTAAATTTATGATGAGAACCTTTCACTTTGATAAGTTCAAAGCCATCACGCTTTAATTTTGCAATGATTTTTCGGCTATCTTGTTCCATTACCTAAACTCATAATGTGTAAATATATACACATTTTAATGATTTTTCATCTGATGTCAATTCTTTTTTAATGGCTAAAATGCTTATGAAGCGCATTAAGAACAATACGCAAAGAGCTAACAAGATGTGTTAACGATTGATCTTCTATAACAAGATATTGTAATGCAGCGTAAAGATTATACTGTCTATAGAGGTGTTGTGTTTCTTTGATAACCTCTTTCGTCTCTTCATAACAATGAGTTGCTCTTTCAATCCACCGTTTTTGTGCCTCCTCATTTGATGAAGGAGTAAAGTTATCATAAATTGCATTAGGCAATCCTTTTGCACATAGATAATTGTTTTTCACTTCAAGATATTTTTGTGCAGCATCATATTGGTCTTGATTGATTTCACCTTGCAAATAAAACCGCCCGATATAGGTTCCGGAAAGCGGATTTTTAGCCTCTTCTATGGTCAAGCCAAAGCGTTTGGCACGCATTTCAATTGCCAATTTATCCATGGGGTTTATGCGGTGTTTTTGCTCGTGAGATGCGTCCGTTTGGTTCTCTGATACATCCTTTAATCCGAGGACGTCCGCGTTTTGTACGTTTTTTTCTCTTTGTCATATGTTATCAATCAGAATGGGATAGCATCATTAAGAGATGTGCCATGATCAGTAGCACCTGAAGCGATAGCATAATTTTGAGAAGTAATGGGTGAAGGGGTAGGGGATGCTGATTGCTCTTTCTTTGCATCAAGCAAATACAATTCCCCTTTGAATTGTGGTAAGATAATCTCTGTTGTATAACGGTCATGCCCATTTTTATCTTGCCATTTGCGTGTTTGTAATTTGCCTTCTACGTAAATCTTTGAACCTTTGTTGAGATACTGAAGTGTAATTTTTGCTAAATGTGGATTAAAAATCACCACGGAATGCCATTCTGTTTTCTCTACTTTTTGATTGGTTTTTTTATCTGTATAGCTTTCAGAAGTCGCTATACTAAAATTGACTATTTCTGCTCCAGAATTCATTGTTTTGCTTTCGGGATCAGCACCTAAACGCCCGATTAATGTCACTTTATTTAGCATGTTTTTTCTTACCTTAAACTTGTACTTTAATACATAGAAAATCTTAGCATGATTTGCTTATTTTTTCAATTATTTCAAAATAATATTATTGTTTTTTAACATATAAAATTATATTTAATATGCAAAAAAACATAAATAGTTCAGTGTTCATTTAAAACTCTTGAAATACATACATAAATGTATTAACATAAGATATGAAAATAAGATTTGAATGGGATGAAACTAAAGCAAAAAGTAATCTTAGAAAGCACCGTGTCAGTTTTGAAATTGCTGCTCGTGTTTTTGCAGACCCGTTCGCCATGGTTAAACAAGACCGTATTGAAAACGGAGAATATCGTTGGCAAACTTTGGGTCTTGTGGATGGTTTTTTACTGCTGCTCGTGGCGCATACTGTCCATGATGATAAAGATTGTATAGAAGTAATCCGTATTATTTCAGCGCGGCGAGCTAACTCGAAAGAAAGGAAACGTTATGAAGAAGAAAGTTCTTTATGAAATTGATGTAGGTAACTTATCACCTTTGACAGATAAACAGAGAGTTGAAGTTGATAAGCTGGCTGCAATGCCGGACAGTGCAATTGATCATAGTGATATTCCGTCACTCAATGATGCATTCTGGAAAAACGCCGTTCGCAATCCATTCTATAAACCAACCAAAACTGTCACAACAGTACGTGTGGATTCAGACGTTCTAGCGTGGCTTAAAAGTCAAGGGAAAGGATATCAAACACGGATTAACGCAATTTTACGTGACGCCATGCTTCGTTCAATGCGTTGATCTCTTTCCTGCTACAAAGAGTATCAAACAGCTTTCGATAGTTTTTTATCTCCTTGTTGATCTCATCTATGAACGTTGAGAAGAAACAACGTAATCTGAACAGTTTTATAAAATCGGAAATTTTACTATAGCTTTTTAACTGAGCACTGTAGTGTGTAAATAGATATGTTTATTAAACTGCGTGTATGTAACATAAGAAACAGTACACAAACTAAAAAAGAATACCAAAGAGCAATATCTGAGTACCAAAGTACAGTATCCAATGAAAAAGAAAGCTTATGCTCCACGTACTTAGAAATGAAAGGTAAAGAAACAGTTTCTTTATAACTATTTGGAAAAATTAAAACGACAAGCGCTAAACTTAT